>JBOHWM010000447.1:0-6083 GCA_050736555.1 Binataceae bacterium (SeqCode) | reverse complement strand
GTGATGGCCCGCTTTTTCACGTGCCGGTGGCGGTTGGTTCTGTGCGCGCTATTCGCGCTGTTGCTGTACTTGCCAGGACTGGGGCGTCCGGCCTTGTGGGAACCCGACGAAGGCCGCTATGCCGAAGTCGCGCGAGAGATGATCGTGCGGTCCGACTATATTACCCCGCGCGACGATTGGGTGCGCTATTTCGAAAAGCCGCCGCTGGTCTATTGGCTCAATGCGGCTTCGATAAAGCTGCTCGGCGCCAACGAATTCGCGGTGCGCTTGCCGGCCGCGCTCTCGAGCATGGGCGAGGTGGTGCTGATCGCCGCGCTGGGCGAGATGATGTTCGGCGCCACCGCCGCGCTCCTGGGTGCGCTGGCATTGGCATTGAGTCCCCTGTTCTTTGCCTTTGCGCGCTTTGCCACCCCCGACCCGGAACTCGCCTTTTGTATCACCGCCGCCTTGACGGCCTTCTGGACGGCCTCGCGTTATCCAAGCCTCGGGCGCGGCGGCGGACGCGCGTGGATGATCGTGGCGGCGGCGATGCTCGGCCTGGGCACGCTTGCCAAGGGACCGGTCGCGCTGATTTTGGCGGGCGCGATCGCGCTCCTTTATCTGATAGTCGCCGGCCGGATTAGCGCCGCGCTCGAAGTACCATGGTTGTGGTGCATCGTGGCCTATCTTGCGGTGGCGGCACCATGGTTTGTGCTCGTGGCCGAGCGCAATCCGGGTTTTCTGCGGTTTTTCTTCGTCCATGAACATATCACCCGCTATCTCGACGACACCGAGCATGGCTGGGGTCCTTACTTTTTCGTCATGGTGGTGGCTGGCGGGATGTGGCCGTGGCTCTTCTTCATTCCGCTTGGTATCAGGGAGATGCTCACCCGTGAGCGCGAGAATGGACGCCCGGATGGTCGCGACGCTCTGTGGTTCCTGCTGATATGGTTTGGCTTGATCTTCGTTTTCTTCTCAATCCCGCGCTCGAAGCTCGGCGCGTATATTCTTCCCGGCATTCCGCCGCTCGCGTTGATCGCCGGATATGGAGTTGAGCGTCTTGGTTATCTGACTGCGGCGCGAGCGCGGCGCATCATGGCGATTTTCGTGATTCTCAACGTGACGATTGCGGTTGTGGTCGCGATTACGTTTGCATTTGTCAGGCGGCGTTTGCCGGGAGTGCTGGTCGAGGACGGTCTTGCATTGGTCGCGGCGTTAGCGCTGGGCGCGGTAATCGCCTATGCGTGGGTCAAATTCGGGCACGGATCCGTGCTTCGGACCGTTGGTGGAACCGCCGCGGCCGTTGGACTGGCCACGGTATTATCGATGGTTATGCTGATGAAGGCGCGCGAGGATGCGGCACCGATGTTCTCCTACCGTGAACTGGCTCGCGCGGTGGTGCCCTACCTTGACCATCAGCATTGCGTGCTCGCATCATACCGTCATTACGTGCAGGCACTGCCCTTCTATACTCACGAGCGTGAAGCCCTGGTTGGCTATCGTGGTGAATTGGCACCGTTCAGTCATAGCCCGGAAGCTCGGGCAACCTTCATTCCAACTGACTCAAAGCTGCTAAGCTTATGGCAATCTCCTCAATGTGTGGTCTTGATTGCTAACCGGCACGACTTGCCTCATCTCGCGGGGCTGCTTGATCCGCATGGAGTGATGATCGGATGCGAAGGCAAGAAGGTGGCAATCATCAGCCGCACGTTGACAGCCGCCGCTTCGACTCCGTCCTGTGGGTCCAATCTCTTAACGCAGCTCACGGATTCGCCTGCTCGGCTCCACTTGGTTCCGCCTGGTGTTCGTTAAAATTTCCTTCGTAACCGCAGGCTAAAGGCTTGGTTTAGCTTGATGGTATCTATAGTTTTAAGAGGACATGATGATGCGGCGCGGGCGGCTTGTTATTCTGGGTGGATTGACGATGATGCTGGCGATTGGATGCGCGGCGGTACATCAGGACCGTGCGCAGCAATATTTCGCCGAGGACCAATATGATAAGGCGGGCTATGAAATTCAGGCCGCCCTGTCACACGATCCTAACAATCTCAAACTTCGCCATCTGGCGGCGAAAATTTTCACACAACAGGGCAACCAGCGCTACAAACGCGGCGAGATGATTGCCGCCTCGCAATACTTCAACAAAGCCATCGATTACGATCCAACCTATGCTCCGGCCTACGACTACCTTGGCATTCTCGATTTCGCCCAAGGCAACTGGCAAGGCGCTATAAGCAACGGTTCGGCGGCGGCTGGCTACTCCGGCCAACCCGTACCGGTTTACGTTCAGCAGGCACGCCAACAATTGAAACGGGTCCGCTCGGGCCGGATGCAATTTCGGACTCACACGACACAATAAGTATTCGACCGGGCGGCACCGCTGGGAGTGGCAGGGATGAACGAGGCCAAGCAAATCAAAGAGCCGGAAATCGCATCGAACAAATTGCCCGAGACGTCAGCCACGGCCGGCCAGTCTCCATCTGACGAGGACGGCTCGAATCTCGGCAAGCTGCTGGTTGCGGCACGCGAAAAACGTGCGTTGAGCCGCGACGAGGTGGTAAACCAAACGCGTATCCCGGCTAACTATCTGCGCATGATGGAGAGCAGTGACTACGCGCCCATCGCGGACCAACTATATGTCGTCCCGTTCCTGCGACGCTACGCGGTCTTTCTCGGGCTGGATCCAGAGGAAACCGCAATGCGCTTTGTGCGCGAGGTACAGCGCGCGGATAATGCACCCTCCGGGCGCATGTACGAACCCGTCGTGGTCGCCCGCAAGCGTCGCTCGCGCTTCCTGCCGATTATGCTGGTGGTGGTGCTGTTCGTGGTGGTCGCCTGGCTCTTACGAATCGAATTGCAGCGCCATCAGGAAAGCGGCTCGATGGCGACCGTCGCACCCTCAGTTTCCGATAGCACCGCGCCGCAGTCTTCCACAGGCGCCGGTACCATGCCGCCCGTCGCAACTCAGCCGGCGGAGTTACCACCAGCCGGGCCCATACCGTGAACACGCAACCGGCGCAGCCCTGAGCGCCGACGGCCTGCCTGCGGACGCACTATTCGATTTGATCCCAACGGCGGTTGACTATGGGCGCAGCTTTGGGACTGACGCTTGCCTCCCGTTTCGTGATGGTTAGTTTTTAATTGAGTATCAATATGAACGGAGGTAACCGGAACCATGGCTAACGAAGTTCAAATGTGGTCGCCGTTCCGTGAGTTGGATCGTTTTCGACGCGATTTTGATGATCTAATCGATCGCTTTTTCGGTAACCGGCCGCCCGGACCTGGCCAATCCGGCACGCTCGCGCTGGAGTCGTTCGTGGACAATGGCAAGCTGGTGATTCGCGCCGACCTGCCGGGCATTGATCCCAAAGACGTGGATATCACCGTCACCGGCGATCAATTGACCATCCAGGCCAGGCGTGAGCGCCGGCAGGAAAAGAACGATCGCGATTTTATTCATCGCGAACTCAGCTACGGCAGCTTCATGCGTACTGTCAAGCTTCCCGCCGGCATCAAACCGAACGACGTCAAGGCGGCTTATCGCGACGGCGTTCTGGAACTGACCGCTCCCTTGCCCGAAGAAGCCAAGGCGCGCAGCATCCCGGTTCAGGTCGAGGGCAAAGCCACCTCGACCGAGCCAGCCAAATCCTGAACCTTACGAAATGAGCGGGGCTCAGACGGTAGTCCCGCTCATTCAAATGCGGCGAACTCCGATCATTACAGCTCCGACGGCTAATGCAGGAGGGCGCCGGCTATCGTTTCCGCCACGATCTGTTTCAACGCACGCGTGTCCTCACCCGGTAAAGCCACGCCGACCACGGTCATCTCATTCGAACTTCCGCTTAACGTCGCCCGCGCCACTACGACGGTATCATACTGGCCGGTATCGTGATGATAAAAATGGGCAAACTGCTGTTGCGCCCGCCCCTGTTGCAAATACGCCTGAGTGTCTCCGGTGGTGGACGATTGTCCGGGCGGACCGCTTGGCGGCATGCCCCCTTCGGATATCGGCGGCATCATTCCATCAGGGGCGCTGTTCTGATTGAGCGCCTCCTCCATAGGCGAGTCAGTCGGCCCCAAGTTTGATTGCTGCAAATGACGGGCGCGCGCCCCCTCATCAATTTCATCGCCGGTATCGCCAATCGGCGGAGGAGTTGCGCCTGCCGCCGCAATCAGCGCGGCGACTTGCGGGTCTCCAGGTGCGATATCGCCCAGTGACACGCCTGGCTTGAGTTGATCCTCGCGCACGCTAACCGTCAAGGTGACAGCCTGTTGCGCGCTGGCTCCGGGCGCGCGTCCCGCGGCGGCGAGGTCCTGGCTCAACACGCGCTGCATCACGGGATCCGTGGAGAACGGCATCACCCGCGCGCCAGCGGGAATCGTGAGCTTGCCCGCCGCCTTCACCTGCAACGCGAGCCCCGGCGAGAACGAACATAGAATCAGCGCGGCGGCCGCAAACGCTGAGGCTAGAATTATGCGGACCTGTATCATCTGGCGATGCGCGGCAAGTCCATCCGATCAGCCGTAACGAAACAGATTAGCCTATGGCAGCTTTCGTCCCAACAATTCGCGTACGCGACCCTCGCGCCATTTCACCAGCCGCTCAGCCAAGGCACCGTCGTTAAGCGCAATTATCGCTGCCGCGAAGAGCCCAGCATTAGCGGCACCCGGCTTACCAATCGCCATCGTCGCCACCGGCACCCCTTTCGGCATCTGCACAATCGAAAGCAACGAGTCGATGCCATTCAAGCTCGTCGTTGGCATCGGCACCCCAATTACTGGCAAGATCGTCTTGGCCGCGATTACACCCGCCAGATGGGCGGCGCCGCCGGCGCCGGCGATCAACACCTTGATCCCGCGCGCGGCGGCGGACGCAGCGTAATCGAGGGTTAGATCGGGTGTGCGATGGGCGGACAGAATGCGTACTTCGTGCGTGACGCCAAGTTCGTCCATCACTTCGGCAGCCGCCGCCATATACTCGTAGTCGCTCTTCGAACCCATCACCACCCCCACCATCGGGGCGTCATTCGCAGCCATCACCATTTCCTCCGGTCAAGCTTAATTGGCACGCGATCCGATTCGATAGAGTTATACTCAGCATTCCTCGTTCCGGACCGCACTTGCGGAAAATGGGCGCGCATAACCGTTGTCAACGCGCACCGAATCCGACGTAATAAATAGCGCGTTAGCTGGGGGAGAGCGATGGCCACGCCGATTCCGGGAAATACCTGCTGCTTCACCGCCGCGGAGATCATTAAAGCTACCGGCGCAACTTTAACTGGATCGGTATCCAAGGTCGGCTCGATCAGTATCGATTCGCGCACAATTATCCCAGGTGCCCTGTTCGTCGCGCTTCGCGGCGTTCGCGATGGCCACGATTTTCTCGCGGCAGCGTCGGCGCACGCCGCCGCCGCTCTGGTCGAACGCGGGCGTGGCGACGGCGTTTTGCCTTGTTTTGAGACCACCGACACGCTAGCCGCGCTCGGTGCCCTCGCCCGCTTCCATCTGGAGCGCGAACGTGCCGCGCGGGCGATACCGGTCGTTACAATCGGCGGCGCAGCAGGCAAAACCACAACCAAGGAACTAACCGCGGCGATGCTGCGGGCATTGTATGACGATATCGCCGCGACTCCGGGCAATCTCAACAACTTAATCGGCGTACCGATGACCATCCTCACGCTCGCGCCGGTTCATCGTGCGGCAGTTCTTGAATGCGGCACCAATCGCGCTGGCGAAATCGCCCAACTCGCCGCGATGGTCAAACCGGATGTCGCGCTGGTTCTTAACGTGGATATCGAACACACAGAAGGGCTGGGCTCACTGCAGGGTGTGGCGGATGAAGAAACGGCCATCTTCCGCCATGCGCGGACGGCGGTTATCGATACGGCCGAAGCCATGGTGGCGGCGCGCGTACCGACCGGGATACGCACGGTGACCTTCGGCGATGCATCGCCGGCGGACGTTCGGCTCCATCGACGCGAAATCATCGAGCGCGGCGGCCAGCGTGTGACGCTGGCGCTCAACCCGAGGCTGGTTGAGGATGGCGTCAAACCACAGTTCGACGCCATCCTCAACCTGGTCGGCGCGGCCGCTGCCCACAACGC
>JBOHWM010000446.1:0-7061 GCA_050736555.1 Binataceae bacterium (SeqCode) | reverse complement strand
GGTTTAAATGAAAGGTGCGTCCAGACTGGCTTATCTCTTTTATCCTTCACTGAACGGAAAGTCTACACCGGATTTTGCCCCTGCCATCCTGACCAAAGAAGTACGCGCCTAACTGGCTTCAGCGCTTGACGTTAACCCGCGCGAGCTTGCCATATGCCGCGCGATATTCTGTCCGGACGCGTTCAATCGATAGCCGGTTGACAATAGCTTTGGCCTGCGGCTTACTCGCCTTGTGTCGAGCGAGCTTGAGATTGCGCAACTTTCGCAATGGCTGCTGTGGCGGCAATTGCGGGATTTCGATCTCTTCAAGACCTTTACCGACGAACAGCGCGACTCCTTTCTTCACGCCTATGAGCATGAGCCCGGCATGCGTATCGGTGCGGCGGAGGCGGGCGAAACGGTCTGCCGCAAGGGCGAGTACGAGCTGGATTTGTGCTTAATTCTCAACGGCGCGGTCGATTTGTACGATGATGTTCCGGGGCATGGCCGGATAAAGCTGACCTCGTTCGCAAAAGGCAACTTCTACGGCGAATTGGGTGCGATCGGCGGATTGCCGCGCAGCGCCGATGTGGTCGCCGCCGAACATTCCGAGATTCTGCACGTCCCTCGCTATGCGCTCAAATACATCGAGATCAATGCGGAGGCGCGCGCCATTCTCGCGGAACGGTACCGCGAACGCGCTGTGCGCAACGTCACGGTAACGCTCGAACTGTTCAAGGACGTCAGCGCTGACTTTATCAACGAGCTGATCCCGCGCTGCGAAATCGTGCGCCATGAATTGCGCGGCGTGTCGTTGATCACGCAAGGGGAGCCAGGCGACGCCTTTTACATCGTGCGCGACGGCTTCGTCCAAATCGTACGCGAGCGTGAGGACGGCAGCAAACGCGTGCTCGCCTATTTGCGCGCGGGCGAATACTTCGGCGAAATGGCGTTGCTCGAGACGGGCATGCGCTGGGCCAGCGTGCTGACCGCGGGTAAATGCGAGCTGATAAAAATCCGCCGCGACGATTTTCTCGAACTGTGCCAACGTTTTCCCCAGGTCGAAAGCTCCGTGCGGCAGGTGATAGCGCGGCGCCACGAGCAGGAGAGAAATATCACGCCCGAAATCTCCCAACTACTTGAACGCAGCGGCCAGCTCGGTGTTATCCAGGCCGACGCGCTGCTGGTGATGGATCTCGACCTCTGCATCAAATGCGACAATTGCGTGAAAGCATGTGAGGCGTTGCACGGCAAAAGCCGCCTCATCCGCAACGGCATCCAGATTGGCAAATACCTGATTCCGAGCGCCTGCCGCCATTGCGACGATCCGCGCTGCATGAACAGTTGCCCAACCGGTGCGATCAAGCGCCGTCCCGAGGGCGAAATCTATTTCCAATACGACATGTGCATCGGTTGCGGCAATTGCGCGATCGCCTGCCCCTACGACAATATCGCCATGATCGACACGCCGACGTTCGATCGCGCGCAAGCGCGCAAGGCGCGTGTGATGAACGCTCCGGGTTTCTTCCGCCCCTTTCCGGTTGCCGCGCATGATGTCGGCGAACGCAGTCTATGGGATCGGCTTTTCAAACGTTCCAAACGCAAGCCCTCGACCATCGGGCCGGGTCTGCCAGAGCATGTGCCGGTGGCTTTCCCGATAAAGTGCGATTTGTGCGACGGCTTGCCGTTCATGGGATGCGTGCATAATTGCCCGACCGGCGCCGCGATGCGCATAGATCCGGCGCAACTCTTCGAGGAAACCGGTGCGATTACGGAAGGTTCCCGTGTGCGCAAGGCGCGCGGGGGTAGCGATTGAACGGCGGATGCGGAAAGACGTGGCGTGAGTGAACCAATCGGCGGAGCCGCCGCGCGCCGTCATAGCGCGCCAATTGTCTCGGCCAGCCTGTGGGCCGTCATGGGCGGAGTACTCGTCATCGCCGTCCACGCGCTGACTCGTCATTATGGTCCGGCGCTCGGCTCCTATCGCTCCGGCATCATTACACTGATCGTGATGCTGCTGGCGGCCACCTACAGCGCCCGCAAGCGCTCGATGTGGCTAACCGTACGATGGTCGCGGTGGGCGACGCGTGTATGGCGCCCACTCGGGCTCAGGCTGGTGCTCTCCGACCGGCTCGAGAGTTGGCGCTTCGTCCATATTGGTATTGGCGTCGCCGCGATGTTGCCGTTCTGGTGGCATACGCAAGCGGGGCCGGCCAGCACGTTGGAAATCGTGCTCAAATGCTCAGTCGTGCTGCTCGTCGTGAGCGGCTTCGCCGGCGCCTGCATCGAGGATTTTCTGCCGCATGCAACGCGTATGAGCGCCGACGAGGAGGTCCGGCTCGAGGATGTCGAAACTCGCATTCATGCGCTGTACGTCGAAGCCGAAGAAGCGATCCTTGGTCATTCGGAAGAGTTGGTGCATGCCTATTTGAAAAACATCCGGCCGATCCTCGCGGCTCCGCAACCGCTTTTCCGACTGATGGCCGCGACCCTGGCAGGTGTCGATCTCGCCCCGCGAATCGGCACCAGGATTCGCCAAGCCGGCGTGCGCGACGACGAGCGCGCCAGCTATGACGCGCTGGCCGTGTTGGCGGAACACAAGATCAGGCTGGAAGCGAACCGGTTTCATCTTGAACTCGGTGTGCGCTGGCTGGGCGTGCATATAACCCTGGTGGTGATTACCGCCATGCTAATCGTTTTTCACGTCGCCGGCGTGTTGTATTTCGCGGGCATCTAGATGAAGCGCTGGCTCTGGATAGCGGGCGGCCTCGCGTTGGCTATCCTGGCCTTCGTAATCCTGGCGCCGCGTCACAATTATATGCCCGGTCCGTTGCTTGCCGCTCACGCACAGCTCGGCAGTGAATGCTCGTCGTGCCACGCCGCGTGGCATGGGCCGCAAAGCCAGGGCTGCGTCAATTGCCATGGCGACAACTTCAGTGAGAATAACCCGCACGGCGGCTTCGACGTCACCGAGCAGGGGCAGGGCTTAATCGCAGGTAAGCGGCTGACGGTCAGCGCACAACGTAATCTTGAATGCCTATCGTGCCATACCGAGCATCGCGGCCATGTCGTCAACGTCAAGGTCAAAGCGGCCTTTGCCTGCACCTGGTGTCACCGCCATCCTTCCATCAAGGGCGTGGCCGAGCACGAGGTGCCGAAGATGGCGCGCAACTTCTTCGTGCACCATCTTTTTGTTGAGTCGTTCAACCATCATCAGCACGAACAATTGATTGAAGCCGCCAGCATGTCGCGACCCGGTGGTTTTAAGTGTGAAGGATGCCATGTGGTGAAGCCGGTCGCACCCGGCAAGCCCGACCAGATGAGTTTTAAATGGAGTGGTTGTGCCGGTTCCGGTTGCCATATCAATCCCCAGGACAAATACCTGCGGATGCCGGCGACGGTGGGTTCGTCGCCGGTTACGATCACGTATCTTTCATTGCTCAAGATCCGGCACATCAACGCCGTCTTTAATCACTCGCGCGGCCATCTGCGCCATGCCTGCCAGGAATGTCACTTCGAAATACCGGCGAGCCGCAATCCCGACGACACCGACTCACTCGCCATCAAGCAGTGCTTCACCTGCCATGCGCATCAGCCGATGCCCACGCGGACCATGCCAGCCTATCATAACGCGTTCACGCCGATTTCCTGGAGGCACCCTGCGGGGCGGTCTCATCGACGAGCCGACACGCGCGTGGTGGCTTGTTGGCAATGCCATCGATTTCATGATTACGGCGTGGTGCCGCTGAAGGATTATCCGTCGTCCGCGCCGAAATTCCCACCGAACCATCAGCGCGCGACTTTCATCGTCTACCTGCCGCGCGCAGGTGTGGGGCATGCCGGGCTCGGTTTTTATCCAGTGCCATTCGGGTTCTGGTGGCTGGGCCTGCTGGCTTTGGCGACGGCGGTGATCGGCGCGTTGGTGTGGATGCGCTATACGCCGGCCGAACCCGTTGGCGCGGAATCCGTGGCAGGTGTCGCCCCGCAACGGACGCGCGAGGTTCCGCTGCTGGACGACACCTATCAGACCAGCACGCGCCATCTCTACGTGGTTGGCGAAGCGGCGAGCACGGCCTCGATCAATCTGGCGATGCGCTCGGGGCGGCAGGTAATCGAGGCGATTATCAGCGAACTGAAGCATCTGAAGGCGCCGGTCAGACCCGATGTTTACGATGTCGCCATTGTCGGATGCGGGCCCGCCGGCCTGGGCGCCACGGCTACCGCCAAAGTCTCCGGCCTCAATTACGTGACACTCGAAAAGATGACGCCGGCGAGCACACTGCGATCTTATCCGCGTGCCAAGTTCGTACAGGCGACCCCGATCGACATTGAGGAGTACGGCACATTTTTCCTCGAAGGCGATAATTCCCGCGAGAACCTGATCAAAGAGTGGGAAAAAATTATCGCGCGGATGGGATTGGTCATCAACGATCGTGAAGAGGTCGTTGACATCGTGCGCAGTCAGGACTGCCTCGTGGTCAAGACCGCGCGCGGCCACAGCTTCGCCGCGGGTTGCGTGGTGCTCGCGATCGGCGTCCGTGGCAATCCGCGGCGGCTTGGCTTGACGGGTGAGATGCCGGGACGCGTCTTCTACAATTTGATCGAGCCGAGCGAGTTCAAAGGGCGGGACATCCTGGTGGTCGGCGGCGGCAACGCCGGTAGTGAAGTGGCGCAGGCACTCGCGGCGCCCGAGCTGCGCAATCGCGTCAGCTACTCGTTTCGCTCGCCGGTGCTTGGTAACGTCACGCGCGAGAACGCGGAAAGAATCAGCGCGTTGCAAAAGTCCACACGGCTTCAAATCCATCCCACCACCACGCTCAAGGAGATCAAACCAGGTAAGGTCGTGCTCGACACGCTCGCGGCATCACCGATGCGCACAACTGATACCGGGGGCTTCACCTATCCGCTCGAAATGAACAATGACGTGATCTTCGCCCTGATCGGCGCGGAATTGCCCACCGGGTTTCTAAAAGCGATCGGCGTTCGTATGATTCGCCGCAGCAATTAGTGCGCCGGTGTTTGCACCACTTGCAATGTTATTGATCTTCGGCGCGGCTTTGCGTGATCGGGAATTATGGGACTCTCCGCGGCGCTCATAGCATGTGAATTTTCCGGAGCCACTGAGCAAGTCGCGACCAGGTCGGCGCGGCAATCGACTTTCGAGGAGCCTCCAAAATTCACACGCCTCTCGGGATGACAGAAAGGAGTGCCTTGTCCCGGCGAATTGCTGTGTCATACATTCAGAAATATTGATCAGTTCGATCAGAACTCCACAGTAAATGCTTTGCAGAGATCCCCTGCAGCGGTCGGCGTAGCGCTCTTGCGATGACAATCAATTGTGCCGGAAGCCAACCAGGATTCAAAAAGTCTGGGTTTCTGACTGACCGAAATTCCCGCTGAGCTGGTGGGTTCCTGGCGGAGATGGTTGCGATTCGGCAAACAATTGAGCCGCTGCGAACCGGCGGAGCCGCCGGAGAAGCGGTGAAGCCGAAACGCAGCGAAAAATGCGCAGCGCACACCATAATGTGCATGCATCTCCGCGTTCAGAGATTAGGCAAGTTACTTTACGACGCCCTCGCGAGTTGTTCACGTTTGCCGGTGACGAAGCATCTACGCATTCCGGGCAAATTCGGACGGCAACCTACCGCATTTACGCCTTATGTTTTGAGCCACAGGGTAGGAGTCGCAGATGAAAAGCCGCTTGCCGCTTCGGTTGTCATTTGTTGGCGCGTGTCTACTCACGCTGGCGTTGGCGGGGCCAGCTCACGCGTTCGGCAGAAACGGTTACCGCTGGTGGCATCACAGGCATTGGCATTACAAGCATCATTGGCACCGTCATCACGCACCTGAACTTGACCCCGGCCTGCTGGGCAATGGGCTAATTCTGCTCGGCGGGTCGATCTTAGTCCTTGTGGACCGCCATCGCCGACACTGATGCATCCGTCGCTATAAAGGCCTGATACGGCGACGGTTTATTCAGCACATCTCGAGCTAACTCGCGACAGTGGGAAGGGAACCTTGGTGTGGGTTTCATCATAAAGCCGCACGTAGTTTCCCGCACTTCGGCGTGGCGAATTCGATGGATATCCTCAACAACGCTGCTCCTAGCAGGCCTTGTTGTTCTATCGATTCCGGTCCCCGCAAAAAGCGTCTGGTGGCTCAGGCTGGGTTCAAGCCTTGGCACACTGTCATTCCCGTTTCCAACTAGACTCCTGTCGGTTGGTCTCATCATTGTCACGCTCACGGTATTCCTGTCGCTTACATGGGGAACGCTCCGAGAGAAGATGCGATCCGTGGCTGCCTCTTCGGATCCAGACTTTAGCTGGGTACTCTGGCTTGCCATTTACGTATTCTGTGTTGTCGGAATCCACAAACTGATAAATGAGCATTCACCCAGTGATGCTTTGCGCCTGTCCGAGCTCTCTTACATTGCGATCTTAGCGTTCACCGCGTGTTCGAGCTGGTGTCTTAGCGCGATGCCGCCCAGATTTTGGGCAAAGTGGCGTTGGGCAAATATCGGTCAGTTGCTTGGGGTCGCGGGAGTAGCCGCGCTGGCCTATGGGTTCGCTCGCCACTGTACCCCGCTGATACTGGCAAACCTGTCAGGCTTTATGGGTCCATTCCAGCGAGCGACGCTGTGGGCCAGCGCCGATCTAGTCCGAATGGTTGTTCCCAATCCAGTGTTCGAGCCAAAAGAGGCTCTCATCGGGACTCAAAACTTCGCGGTCTATCTTGATCCGGGCTGTTGCGGGTGGGAGGGCATGGCTCTCTTCGCCGTGGTATTCCCGGGCTATCTGTTCGCTTATCGGCACAAGCTGCACTTCCCTCAAGTGCTTATCCTGCTACCGATCGGAGTTGTCCTCTTATGGTGCCTCAACTTAATTCGAATTGTGGTCCTGATCCTTCTTGGAAGCTGGTCGGACTCTATTGGAGTTTACGGCTTTCACTCAGTTGCCGGGTGGCTCCTTTTAAACGTTGCGACATTAGGGGTCGTTGCGGCAAGTCAGCGATTCGCGGCTTTCACGAAAGAACCCAGGTCATCTTCTCACTCGCCAGCCGACTTGAATCCCACAGTGCCGTAC
>JBOHWM010000445.1:0-2927 GCA_050736555.1 Binataceae bacterium (SeqCode) | reverse complement strand
CGCGTGCTCGCCGATGAGGTGCTGTTCGGGAGGCTGGCCAAGGGCGGCAAGGTTCGCGTCGGGCTGACCGGTGATAGGCTCGATTTTGCCTTCAACGACGAGCAAACGGCGGGCGTAGACGCCGCTTAGCACAGGCGCCGAGTTCACGCCGGGAATTCGGAGAAGGTGTACGCAGAGCGCGATTCGGTTTCTCACCGATTGTTGGTTCCCGCCGGCAATTCCCAATTTCCGAGGAGACGCGGGTTTCTTTTCCCGCGTCCATCGGGATAAATAATTCGAGCCGCTATTTCCGTCGACTCGAAGTTCTGGTTGCGCGGGCGCTTGCTCAGGCGCAAGTCGCGCCGGCGGCTTCGCAGAGTACTGGCCGCGCCGTTGCGCCACGCCGTACTCACATTTTCATTGTGGCTAGTGTATTTGGTAGGTGGGGTTGCCGGTGCCACCTTAACTGATCGCATGAATCCGCTGAGTTTGGCACTGCCGATGGGGGTGCTTGCTTTGGTGACGATCTACGGGTCGTTCCGTCCACTGGAGTACGCGGTCAGCGAGGAGTAGTGGAACGACCGGCACGCGTCCCCGCAACCGCGGCATGGATCGGCAACGGTATAGCACTCGGATCGTGCTTAACCTGCCGCACTCGGGTTCATGGCAACTGATCAAGCGACTCCGAGTACATCTTATCCTCGTTGCCGCTCGCATCGCACTGATAGTAATCGGCTACTGCTCGCTTGCCATTGACGCCGACGATGACGAAGCCGTGCTGGTACATGCCATGATCTTCGCTCAGGCGAATCTCGCTGAAAAACGGGACATCGGAATGCGGCGGTCCGATCTCTCCCACCGCGACCGGAAAGGCGCCATGACCGGCGCAGCGCGCATGAATGTTCAGATATTCGCGGTAGAGCACGAGGTTGTGTTCGTGCGCCCAGTACCACGCGGTGACATGCGGCAGGAGTTCCTTCACCTGCGCGTGCAACGGTTCATTCACCGCTTTACCGTCAATACGTTCGTAAGCGCTGAAGAGCGGATGATGCGAAAGTAGAATCGTCCGGGCGTCGCCGGCGTTATTCACTTTGTCCTTCAGCCATAGTAGTTCCGAATCCTTGAGCGTCGTGGTGTTGCTATTGACGGTGAACGGATCGTAATCGTTGACGCCTGTATCCACCGCGACGAAGCTCCAGTTGCTATTCCTGAGGCAAAAGAAGCTGCGCGGTTGGCCAATTTGGTCGAGCAACCAGTAATAGCCTTTGCCACCTGAATACATGTCATGATTGCCCGCCATGGTGTACACGCGCGGCGAGCCTTGCTTGAAATCGGCGACTCTGAACACTTGTTCGAATAGTCGCAGGAAATAATTACCCGCCTCGTACGCCGTACCCGAATAGTAAATGTCTCCGAGATGGATAACGATATCGGGCTGATGGCCGGCGATGCGCTCGAGCACCGTCCTCGCCGCCGCTTGACCGGTGCCCCAATCTCCCACGATCGCCAGCGTGCAGGTGTCCGGCAGAGCCTCGACGGAGTCGCTCAAATGCGTGTAAGAACGGTAGGGAATCGCTTCCCGATGGAGCCGGAAATACTCGATATATCTCTCCAGCGCCTCACCGTAGCAAGGATCACATTCGCCGAACCTTTTAAGTTCGGCGCTAAGTTGCGCAATCGCCGCCGCATCGTCGCGTAAACGTGCATCAGCCATTTTAAGATACGCCGTGGAACAATAAGAGAGCGTGTCTCTGACGGAGTCCGGTGGCTTGAGCCGCAGAATCCTCTCAAGCGTCGTGCTGATGTGTAACAGATGGGCTAACGGGAGCCCTTCGAACAGCGCCGCGCAGTGACGTGTGACCTCCCGCAGCAGATTCCCGTTTCTTCCGCTATCGTCCAAGCCGTTGCGCGGTTGCCATTGCAGCTTATGGCCCGAAGCTTCACGGAGCACCTCATCCATCGCTGATTGCCACATGGACAGGCGCGGATCACGAAATTGAACCAGCATAAGTGGAAACCTCACCACACCCGCGGCTACGCGAGTTAAAATCGCTAAGGCCGCCACACTCTAGTTCGCTGACATCTAACGTGTCTAACGTGGCGACCGTTACCGAAGTGGAGCATAAGTGTCAACTCGCGCGGCAACTTATGCAGTTGAAGAAGTTGCGGCGTCCCTATTTTGCGCCCCGCATAGTTTGCTAATGCTCGCATCGAAACAACAGTGCTCGTTGTCACAATCGAGCAGCATTGGCTCACCTTGCAGATTGAATGCAAGCATTGACTTGTTTTAGCGATGGCTTGACGATAGTAAAGATATCCTACGTCATAGTCGCGAAATGGAACGTCTCAGCGACAGCGCGAGGGGGCGATGCAGACGAAATATGACGCGTTAGTTATTGGCACAGGTTTCGGCGGCGCGGTGGCGGCCTGTCGCCTAAGTCAGGCGGGACAACGCGTCGGCGTCCTGGAACGCGGCCGCCGTTATCCGCGCGGCAGCTTCCCACGAAACTGGCACGACCCGCTTGACGGATGGCTCTGGAGCGAAAAGCAAGGGCTGTTCGACGTCAAGCCATTCGAACAGATGATGGTCGTGCAAGGGGCGGGCTATGGTGGCGGTTCTCTTATCTACGCCAACGTTCATTTGCGGCCCACGTCCTCCGTATTCGCGTCGGGATGGCCCGCTTTGTATAGCCGCGCGATGCTCGACCCTTACTATGACCTGGTCGCCTACATGCTCGACATCGTACCGATAACCGCCGGACGCCGCGGCGCACCGCCGAAAGCGGAAGCGATGAGGCATGCGGCGGAGAGCCTCGGCCGTGGCGCTCAATTCTGTTATCCGAATCTCGCCGTGGACCTCGGCGACCCCGATAATTTGCATCCCAACAAGTTCGGCATTGAGCAGTACGGCTGCCGCTACTGCGGTGAATGCGATATCGGCTGCAACT
>JBOHWM010000444.1:0-1671 GCA_050736555.1 Binataceae bacterium (SeqCode) | reverse complement strand
GCGGAAATCTGGATCGAATTCCGGGATGATCCCGCGTTGCGCGTTGCGATTCTGACCGGAACCGGCGAGCGTGCCTTTTGTGCCGGCAGCGACATCAAGGCCAATTACGTCGAACGCAGTGACGAGGAACCCCATCAGGCCCCCTTCTCGGTGATGTACGACTTGTACAAGCCGATCATCGCCGCGATAAACGGTCATGCCAATGGCGGCGGGCTCGAACAAGCGCTTGCCTGCGATATCAGGGTTGCCGCCGAGCATGCGCAATTTGGCTTGGGAGAAGTGCGGCTTGGCTGGCTGCCGGGCGGTGGAGGAACGCAACGTTTGCCGCGGCTTATCCCGCTCGGTCGCGCGCTTGAGATGCTCTACACCGGCAATCGCATCGACGCGCACGAAGCGCTGCGGTTGGGTCTGGTTGACCACGTCGTTCCGATGGGCCAGCTAATCGGCCGCTGCGAGGAAATCGCGGCGGAAATCTGCAAAAGCGCACCGCTGGCAGTCTCGCGCATCAAGCAGGCCGCGCTGCGCGGGTTGGACCTGCCGTTGGCCGACGGGATCAAACTGGAGCGTGAGCTGTATCAATGGCTGCAAGGGACCAGCGATGCGCGGGAAGGAGCGCTCGCGTTTGCGGAAAAACGGCCGCCGCGCTGGCAGAGTAAATAGCGGGCCAGGTAACGCAAGGCATTACTCAGTCGCGGCGGACGATCAGCGTTGGCTGTGTGGCGGAACAGCGCTCAGCCTGTGGCCGGAATTACGCTGACTTCACATGTTGGACTGACAAGGGGCTGGCTGGCCCGGCTTAATAAAATACGGGCGGACGATTTGATATTCGTCCGCCCGTGTGAACCTATCTCGCCTGAGTGCGCACCCCGATCGCCCCCGCTCCCTTGAGCCGCTCCAATTCCGAAGCGTTGAAGCCCCAGTCGCGCAATGCTTCCTCGGTATGCTCGCCGGCTTGCGCGGGACCGCGCTGAATTTGGCTCGGCGTGCGCATGAAACGAGGAGCTGGCGCGGGTTGAGTCACCCCTTCGAATTCGACGAAAGTCCCGCGATGGCGGTTATGCGGATGAGCGGGCGCCTCATTCATGTCGAGCACCGGCGCGAAGCAGACCTCGCTGCCTTCCATGATGCGGCACCATTCGTCGCGCGTCTTGGTGCGGAAAATGGCTTCGACGCGTTGCTTCATTTTGGGCCACTCCGCGCGATCGTTCTGGCGCGGCAACTCTTCGCTTTGTAGCCCGCTCAGGCGCAACAGTTCGGCGTAAAATTTGGGCTCGATTGAGCCAATCGCGACATGTTTGCCGTCGCCGGTCTCATAAACATCGTAATAGTGCGAACCCGTATCGAGGATATTCTCGCCGCGATTATCCGACCAGATGCCGGCGCCGTGCAGTCCGTAAATCGCAGTCATCAGCGAGGACGCGCCATCGATCATGGCGACGTCAATCACCTGGCCTTTGCCCGACTTTTGCGCTTCCAACATGCCGGCGACAACGCCGAGCGCCAGGTACAGCGCGCCGCCGCCGAAATCGCCGATCAAATTCAAAGGTGGCACTGGTGCCTGCCCCCTGCGTCCAATCGAATGAAGCGCGCCGGTGAGTGCAATGTAATTAATGTCGTGGCCGGAGGCGTGGGCGAGCGGTCCCTCCTGACCCCAGCCGGTCATGCGTCCAT
>JBOHWM010000443.1:0-1909 GCA_050736555.1 Binataceae bacterium (SeqCode) | reverse complement strand
CGTGGAAATGGCTGACGGAACCGATCGCGGCGCGTTTTTGGTATGCGCGCCCTTTTATCATATCGCCGGCACCACCGCGATGATGACCAACCTGTGGACCGGCCGCAAAATGATTATACTGCCGCAGTTCGACCCGCGTTTGTGGCTGGAGCTGGCCGCGCGCGAACACGTTTCGCACGCTTTCGTCGTACCCACCATGATGAAGCAGTTGCTGGACGAGCCGTCATTCAGCCAGACCGATTTTTCATCATTGCAAAATCTTGCCTATGGCGGAGCGCCGATGCCGGTCGCGGTGATTCGCCGCGCGATCGAGGCGTTTCCCCAAACTGTCGGTTTCGTCAACGCCTACGGTCAGACCGAGACGACCTCCTCGCTCACCGTGCTTGGCCCCGACGATCATCGCTTCCGCGGGACGCCGGCAGAGGTCGAGCTCAAACTCAAGCGCCTCAACTCCATCGGACGGCCGCTGCCGGACGTTGAAATCAAGGTGCGCGACGAGGACGGCAAATTTCTCGCGCCAGGCGAAGTTGGTGAAATTATCATTCGCACCCCGCGCATCATGAAGGGCTACGCCGGCCGCGCCGATGATTCCGCCCTGGCCGACGGCTGGCGCGCCACCGGCGACCTCGGTTGGGTTGATCAGGACGGTTACGTTTTTTTCGCCGGGCGCAAGGACGACATGGTTATTCGCGGCGGTGAAAATATCGCGCCGGCGGAAATTGAAACCGTCCTGATGAGCCATCCGGCAGTCGAAGAAGCGGCGGTTATCGGCGTGCCGTCGGTCGAATGGGGCCAAACGATCAAAGCTTTCGTAGTTTTGCGCCCTGGCCATCAGGCCAATGCCAGCGATATCAGCGACTTCTGTCGCACGCGCCTGGCCAGTTTCAAGCGCCCCGAGCAGATCGAATTTATTGACGGCTTGCCCAAGAATGCGCTCGGCAAAATTCTGCGCAAAGAGCTTCACGACCGGCAATCTGAATAATCGAGAACTCATTTGTCCAGGAAGACCATCGCCACGACACGCTCGGCAAAAAAGCGCGTGCGGCGCTCACGGCCGCCGTCCAAATCCATCCGCGACCAGCCAGGCATGGTTGAAATTACCCCGCTTGAGGGCGCGCTAATCGTGACGCTTAAACACCCGCCGCAAAATCGTATCAGCGCGGCGATGGCCCGCCAGCTTATGGAACTGGCGGAGACGGCCGAAGATGACGAATCCATAACCGCACTCGCGCTAACCGGAGATGGAGCGATTTTCTGCGGCGGCTTCGAGGCGGACGCCAACCCGCAACTGGTCGAGTCGCTCGCGATCGTGTCCAAACCGACGATCGCGTTGATCAACGGCGACGCTTCGGACGAGGGGTTTGAGCTCGCGATGGCGCTCGACTTGCGCGTGGCAATGCCCAAGTGCCGCCTGGCCCTGACGCAGCTTTCACGCGGACAACTGCCCCGCTTTGGGGGTACCCAGCGTCTGCCGCGGCTCATCGGAGCCGCTCACGCTTTGCGAATGATCTTGACCGGCGAGGCGATCGATGGCGAGGAAGCGGCGCGGCTGGGCCTGGTGACCTATCTCGCGCGCAACCGACCCAGCCTCGACGCAGTGGCGCGCGGCCTTTTGAAAACCTTGGGCGAAAAGGGTCCGCTCGCCTTGCGGCTGGTTAAAGATGCGGTCCGCAATGGTTATGATATGACAGTCGAGCAGGGCATAAGACTTGAAGAGGACTTATATGCTCTGCTACAAACCAGCGCCGACCGCGCCGAAGGCGTGCGCGCTTTTTTGGAAAAGCGCAAGCCGCTCTTCAAAGGCGCCTGACGCAATCTGGATTTCATTGACGAGGAGCATTATCGGAAAATGGCCAATCAGCTCGGCAAAGTGTACATCTGCGGCAAATGCGGCTCACAGGTGATTGTG
>JBOHWM010000442.1:0-3347 GCA_050736555.1 Binataceae bacterium (SeqCode) | reverse complement strand
TGCGACTGCATCGCGACGAAATCACCCTCGGCAATGAAGTTATCGGGGGTGATTTCGATACCGCTTTCGAGTTCCGCGCCGAGCGGCGTCAGGAGCCGGTTGATGACGTCCTGCTTGCCGTTGAAGGTCGAGGAAAACCGCGTGGTGCCGATGATGGTGAAGCGAACGTCATCGGCCATATTGGCGAGAAACGCTTCGCCATTGCCCTTGGCCAGTTCAGCGAACATGCTGCGAATTAATTGCTTGTTTTCGGCCGCGCCCATGGTCGTACCTGCGCAATTTTAGTTTGGGAAATCCGCCACGGACTCTAGCGATAAAAGTGAACGTGTGCAAAATGGGCCGAACATCGCGCCGCCATCCTGAGACGCTGTGACTTTTTTGTCATTCCGAACGGAGTCTGCCATTAGGCGCGGGTGCGGCAGGACGCCGCACCCGCGCTTGTCGCGCTAGGGTGTAAAGAGGTCAGTGGTGCGGTGAAAGCCACCGTCAGCGCTACCGAAACCTCCGGCAATGATTGCATTGCCATCAGGAAGTAACCCGATTGCGGCAAGTCCGCGAGCGTTGCTCATGACCGGTCCCGGCGCGAGCGTGTTGCTTGCGGAATTGTAGATGTCCGTGGTGTTGAGCGTGACGCTCGGAACGGTTGGGGTTCCGTTGTTCTGGTAGCCGCCAGCAATGAGCACATTGCCATTGGGCAACAGAATTTGCGCTTGGAACTTGCGCGCACTGCTCAGAGCTCCCGGGACTGGGGTGAAGCTGCCCACAGGCGCGATCGTCGGATCGTAAAGCTCCGCTGTAGCTACCACCGCCGTACCGTCAACACCGCCGGCCACCAGGACCTTGCCATTGGGTAGCAGAGTCGCGCGAGCGGCGGCGCGCCCAAGTGGGTCAGTCATCGGCGGCCCCGGAGTAAACGTGCTGGTCGCAGTATCGTAAATTTCCGTGCTCTGAAGCGGACCGTGTTGGTTGATGCCGCCAAATCCGCCCGCGATCAGCACGTTGCCGTTGGGCAGCAGCGCGGCCGCACAGTCGTAGCGTGCGACGGCCATCGGCGACGCAACTGCGGTAATCGTGCCGATGGGGTTGGCGCTGGTTGGAGGAGTGTAGAGGTCCGCCTGATTGAGCGTGGTCGTTTGATCGCGCCCACCGGCAATCAGAACCTGGCCGGTTGGTAGCAGCACCGCCGTCGCGCCTTCGCGCGCGAACGTCATTGCTGGCCCCGGGGTGACGGTCCCAGGCGTCGGCGCCGGATTATAAAGGTCCGTGGTATTGGTCCAAGTGGTCCCGTTGGTCGCGCCTCCGGCGATCAACACCAAGCCATTCGGCAGCAGCGTCGCGGTCTCGTTCGCGCGCCCAACGCTCATCGCTGGCAGCCCCGTGGCAAACTTGCCGGTCGCGGAGATGTAGCGTTCGATGCTGCCGAGATACGTACTTCCGCTGTTACCCCCACCACCAGCGATGAGGAAATCGCCGTTGGGCAGGTTCGTCCATGCCCCGTCGTAGCGAGCGGTGTTCATGACCGGCCCCGCCGTGTCGGTCGCGACCGGAGTCGGCGCGGCGGCGGTAACCGCCTGATCGATCGTCGTCAGCGGCGCGGTTGGATACGTGGCTGGAGGTGTGCCGCCTGTTGCGATATTCGCCAGACCACTAGCGGTCAAAGCGTTGCCCGTACCGCCGAAGGCAAACGCCTGCGTCACCAATTCAAGCTGCGGCACTCCCGAGAGCGCGTCCTGGAAATCACTGGTGCCGGCAATCGCGGGAAGATTACCGTTGCAATATTTCACTGCCGCGGGCGGCGTCCCCGACATGCCGTCGAACACGCCATCGCTAATATCCTGGGCGAGCGCCGTCACCAGGCCGCCCGGCGCCGACGGACACAGGTACTGATCCTCGTTGATGATCGCGCCCAGGATCAGCCCCAGATTGCCCGCGTCGGTGCCAACGTCGGTGGCCGTGTACTGCGGAACCAAGGTACCCGGGTCAGTCGTCAGTCCGTAGAGCGCCTCTATCTCGCTAGTCGCGCTGCCCAGCGCGGCGTTGAACGTGCTGCCCGTGGCAATCAACGCGACCGTGCGCGTATCGACAAAAGTCGACAGCGGGTTGATCGAAATTCCCGAAACACCGCCGTTGGGGCTGGCGATAAGGATCGAGACCGGGCTTGCCGGGATCGTCGCACCGTTCATCTCGCTGGTATAGGTGCCGCCGCTCGCGGTCAGGCGCACCGGTCCACTTTGTGCCGGAATCGTCAGCGTGAAGCCGCCGTCGGCGGCGGTCGGCGCGTTGCCAATTGCCGCACCGTTGCTGCCGTCCGCATTGACGACATTAGCCGTGACGGTGCTGCCGGTCATCGGACCTTGGACCGCGGTGCCCGACAATGACCCCGGCGTGGGTGTAGGTGTCGGTGTCGAAGCCGGAGGAGTCGGCGTAGGCACCGGAGGAGTAGGTGTGGGCGTGGGTGGTGGTGGAGTTGGCGTCGGGGTCGGCATGGGTGGCGGGGTTCCTTTCGCCACGCCCCTCAACCCGACCGCAAGCGCCGTTCTACCTTTGGTCGCGTTGCTTGAAATGGGGATGGAGTTGGTGAAGGTTCCGTCGGCGAATGGCGCAAACAGGACCGTCACCACCATGGACTGGTGGGGCTGAAGAATCGTCTGACCCGTACCCTTGGTGATGGTGAAGAATCCGCCGGAATTCCCGACATTTACGGTTAGTGGCCCCGTTCCGGTGTCCACCACCGAAAAGCTCTTTGCCAGGCTGTCAGCGGTCTTGCCGAACGTTATCCGAGTGAACCTGAGCCTTGCGGGCGCCACTCTCAGCCGGCCGAAAGGCGCCTTGGGTGGTTTGGCCGGCTTGACTTTTTTAACTTGCGGCTGGACGTCCTGCGGTTGGACATCCTGCGCCATGGCGGAAGCGCCATACCCGGCGCTAGCGATTGTCAAAACTATTAGCGCGATGACAACTCCCAGCTTGGGCGGATTGGCAACGCGAAACTTTGATAGAAAACTTCCCCAACGACGCGCGAATGTATTTCTCACGCCTTTCCTCCCGTGGAGTGATCTAAATAATCAGTTGCGGCAATATCGGCGCGTGATTACTCGGTACTATCCGAGACCGCTCAAATGATTACACGCAGCGCCGAGGCTCGATACTATTTCGATGTCAGTTTTTGACGCAACTGACAATTAATAATTGGAAATTACTGACGATATTAAGTGTGAGAAATGAGCTATTGTGCCGCTCAACGGGTTGAAATCACAAATGTAGTTAACGACAACTACGGAATATCAATGGACTCAATACAGCGAATCGCAATGCCGATGCGAGTTAGCCGCCGCGATATGTGACTATCG
>JBOHWM010000441.1:0-4834 GCA_050736555.1 Binataceae bacterium (SeqCode) | reverse complement strand
ATCATATTCAGCACGACCCGGCGATCATGATGACGTGGAACCTCAAGGACCGTCTGCCCGCGAAGAAGTTGGTTTATTACGGCAAGGTGATTTGCGGACGTCCGGGATTCATCGCGCTTGCGATGCTGCCCGCGTTTTTACGCTTGCGCATCGCGCCGGGCGGTTACCGGCGGCTTTACCACAACGGCCAATTGTCGCATTGCGCTAAGCTGATTATGGACGCACTGGCGCGGCGGGGTCCCGCCGAGACGCGCGCCTTGAAATTATCGAGCGGCTACGCGCAGGCGCGCCATCGCGCGGAATTCGATCATGCGATAAAGGAGTTGCAGGAACGGTTCCTCGCCCTCAAAGTCGAGGAGCGTTACGACCCTTTCACCTACGTGTGGGATACGCTCGAACATCGCTGGAAGGATGCCGTCAGGCAGTCGCGCGCTCTCAGCGCGAGTGCGGCCGCCTACATGATCGTGCGGCGCTATTTCGAAACGGCCGCTTATGGCCGCGGCGGCGCGCTCGCCCGCCTCTTGCGCCTCGACGTGAACTTGGTTGACAGGGCGATCAAGCGGCTCGAACGCGAAGGTGTTCTCAAATGCGATCAGCGTATCGACGGTGTGCGCGAACGCGTCGCCGTCCTGGCGCGTTACGCGCCCTGAGCTGAGGGTTGTGATTTGTCTGCCATTCCGAGCGAAGGCTGGCGGAGTCGAGGAATCCACGCGGAGCGATTATTTCCTGGCGCAGAAAGAAAACCCATCACTGCGCATGGATCCCTATCTTAACGCGGCTCGGGGGCTCGCCTGCTCGGCTTCATTTTCGAGCGCACGTCGCAGACTCTTTCGCTCGCTTCGCCGCCGGCTTCGCTGGTGTCGTTCCGCCTGGTGTTAGCGCACGGCGCGATGGGCAAAGCCGCGATGGCGCCGGTGCCGGCGTGCGCGGACTTTTTCGTTTTCGTCAATCAGGAACTGCTGGCATCCCTCCGAAGACGTGGCGCGAACGTAGCCGCCGTCAGGCTCCATCCGCCACTGGCAGCGGTTGGGCTTCAATTGACAATCGAGCACCAGGCGCAATTCGGCGCGCAGTTGCGGATCTTCGATCGGCGCCATCACCTCGACACGGCTTTCGAGATTGCGGCTCATGCAATCGGCCGAGCCGATGAAGTATTCTTCTTCCCCGCCATTGCGGAAATAGTAAATGCGTCCGTGCTCCAGAAAGCGGCCCACGATACTCACTACCCGTATGTTTTCTGAAATACCCGGCAGTCCCGGACGCAAGACGCAGGTATCGCGCACGATCAGATCGACCTTCACGCCGGCTTGCGAAGCTCGGTAGAGCGCCGGCGCGATATCCGCGTCGTCGAGGCCGTTCATCTTGAACTGGATCAGGCCCGGTTGCCGATCGCGCTGATGAAGATCAATCTCGCGCTCGATTCGTTCGAGCAGTTCCTGTTTCAAAATCACCGGAGCTGGAAGAATCTTGTGATAGGGACGCTTGGGCCGATAGCCAGTGGTCAGATAGTTGAATAGCTCGGTCAAATCATGCCCGATGACGTCGTCGCAGGTAAGCAAGCCGAAATCAGCGTAAAGCCGCGCGGTGCCCGGATGATAATTGCCCGTGCCGATATGTGCGTAACGGCGCAGCCCGTTATAATCGCGGCGCACCACCTGGATCACCTTGCAATGCGTCTTGAGGCCGACGACGCCATAAACCACGTGGATGCCGAACTCTTCGAGACGGCTGGCGAAGCGGATATTGGCCTCCTCGTCGAAGCGCGCCTTCAGTTCGACCACGACCGCGACTTGCTTGCCGTTGCGCGCGGCGTCGCATAAATAGCCGCTGAGGCGCGCGTCGGTCGAAGTGCGGTAAAGCGTCATCTTGATCGCGCGCACCTTGGGGTCGGTGGCCGCCTCCTTCAAGAAACGCTCGACGGATGTTGAGAAGGATTGATACGGATGCATCAGCAGAATTGCACCGGCGTCGCGAATGATATGGAAAATGTTGCGCGGCTCGCGCAATCGCGGATGATCAACCGGCCGATGCGGGGCGTCATGCAACGCCGGCAGATCGAGGCTCGCCAGTTCCATCAAATCCCGCATCGCCAGCATGCCGCCGGTCTCGAAAACGTCGGCGCGTTCGTCCAGCCCCAGTTCAGCCGTGATCATGCCGCGGCGCACCGGGTCCATGCCCGACCTCACTTCGAGGCGCACGATGGGCGCGATGCGGCGGTCGCGCAATTCGGTTTCGATCAGTGCCAGAAGGTCGTCGGCTTCCTCTTCGTCACGCTCGGTATTGGCGTTGCGGGTGACGCGGAACAACTCGCAAGCGGCCACCTCAACCTCGGGAAAGAACAGGTCGAGGTTATGCGCAATCACCTCTTCGAGCGGCACGAAACGACAGCTTGTGCCGACGCGCAAAAAACGTGGCACGCCGGCACCCACCGGCACTTTGACGCGCGCCAGCGAGCCGTCGAATTCGCTGGTGCCGCGCACCGTCACCAGCAAATTGAGCGAGAGATTGGAAACGAACGGAAACGGATGGGCGGGATCGATCGCCAGCGGGGTCACCAGCGGGAAAATGTTGGCGATGTAATAATCTCGCACCGAAGTCCGCTCCGCCACGGATAATTCCTGGTAGCGAACCACGCCTATCTCGTACGCGCGCAACGCCTCGAGCAAGCGCCGGGCGACGCCGCGTTGTAAGCGCTCCTGTTCGCGCACGACTTCATAACACTCCTCGATTTGACGGCGCGGCGTGCGCCCATCGGGCGTGAGTTGTTGCACGCCGGCGGCGGCCTGCTGCTTTAATCCGCCGATGCGCTTCATGAAGAATTCATCGAGATTGGATGCGGTGATGGCGACAAATTTCACCCGTTCGAGAATCGGATTACGTTCGTCCTCGGCTTCGGCCAGCACGCGGCGATTGAAGGCCAGCCAGGTCAGTTCGCGGTTTAGGTAAAACTCCGGATGAGACAAATCCGCACGAGGCGCGTGCGCGTGATTCTCAAGCCTGCTCGCAGCGTCGTCCGAGGTGGCCGTTTGATGGCGATCGGTGGAATCTTTGGCGTTGGCAAGTCCCGCGGATTCGTTACCCATATTGCCTTTCGAAGGACGGTTTCCCCGTGCCGGGCGGCATTGGACTAACTGGCTCATATTAGCGGCTTGTTCACGGTCTAGATCAACTCGCGCGAAGCCGTTGAATTTACATCGTTAAAGGTCAAGCCCGAGCCGAATGGTTCCGACCAGGGCGTTGGGATGGCGGCCGCCCGGATGGATGATGTAGTGCAAGTCAGGCTGAATTCGCCAAGGCGTCAAGCGGATCTGGTAGAAGGCTCGAACGTTCGAATAGGTAAATCCGTTTTCGTCGCTCAGATGAACGTATTGCGGGCGTCTGTTGCTTGGCCGCGCGAGATCATTTGACGTTTGAGCTTGGCCTCGGACGGCCGAGTCGGCTACCCTCGCATTTCGGCCGGCGCCTCACGCAGGCCTGCCGATGAAGCAAAGCCCGCACCCCTCTCTTTCTCCCCCGCAAAAGCGCGGGAGAGAGAATTAAGGCAGAGGCCATCTTTCATGGGCGTGTTGCGGCGAGCCAGTGATCGCTTCGGAGAGGAACAGGATGAATAACGCGGAAATCGTCGCCCTTGCGCATCAGAATCTAGCCAACACCTATGGTTGCGTGCCGCTGGCGTTCGAGCGCGGCGAGGGCGCGTATCTTTACGACGCGGACGGCAATCGTTATCTCGACTTTTTCTGCGGACTGGCGGTGACCAGCCTCGGCCATACTCATCCGCGCCTCGTGCGCGCGATTACGGAGCAGGCGAAAAAAATCACGCACGCCTCCAACGTGTTCCATACCGAGCCGATGGCGCGGCTGGCGGCGCGCCTATGCCATGAGTTTGGTGACGGGCGGGTCTTTTTCGGCAACTCGGGTGCGGAAGCCAACGAGGCGGCCATTAAGTTGGCCCGCCGATGGGGTCATGGCAAAGACGGGCGGTTCGAAATTATCACGACCCTGGGCTCGTTTCATGGCCGCACGCTCGGCACCCTCAGCGCTACCGGCCAGGAGAAATATCACCAGGGGTTCCTGCCGTTGTTGCCCGGCTTCAAACTGGTGCCCTACGACGACGTCACGGCGTTCGAACGCGCGCTTACGCCGCAAACCGGGGCGATCATGATCGAACCTATCCAGGGCGAGGGCGGCGTGGTGGTGCCGCGTGCCGATTATCTCGCCCGGGTGCGCGAGCTGTGCGATCGCCGGGATTTGCTCCTGATTCTTGACGAGGTGCAGACCGGAATGGGGCGCACGGGCAAGTTGTTCGCTTATCAGCACGCTGGCATCAAGCCGGATATCCTGACCTTGGCCAAAGCGTTGGGCGGCGGTATTCCGATTGGCGCGATGATCGCGCGCAGTGAAATCGCGGCGGTGCTGACGCCCGGTACCCACGGTTCGACCTTCGGCGGCAATCCGATCGCGTGCGCCTCGGCGCTGGCGATGTTCGACGCGTTCGATCAGGACCATGTGATCGAGAATGGGGCCGAGATGGGCGGCTATTTAATCAAGCGACTGAATGAAATCGCGAAAAATCGCGACAACGTCCGCGAGGTGCGTGGCCAGGCGATGATGATCGGCGTGGTACTCAAGCATGAGGCCAAAGGTGTGGTCGAAGCTTGCCTCAAAGAGCGACTGCTGGTTAACGGCACGGCGGAGAACGTGTTACGGCTGTTACCGCCGCT
Source organism: Binataceae bacterium (SeqCode) (assembly GCA_050736555.1). Taxonomy (GTDB): domain Bacteria; phylum Desulfobacterota; class Binatia; order Binatales; family Binataceae; genus JBOHWJ01. Next base: position 113 of record JBOHWM010000441.1, on the reverse strand, counting down.
AACGTTGACTCGTGAGCAAGCGGACGACGGCCTGGCGATTATCGAACGCGCGCTGTCCCGGCGCTAAAGATTATCGCGACGACATCTTATATACGTTGCAAAGCGCCCAACTC
>JBOHWM010000440.1:0-3220 GCA_050736555.1 Binataceae bacterium (SeqCode) | reverse complement strand
GGGTAATACGCGAGCTGGAAGCCCTGTTGCGGCCCGGTATGGCCTTCGTCGGCGTGCATCCGGTGGCGGGCAAGGAAACCGTCGGAGCGGCGGCGGCCGACGCTGACCTGTTTCGCGGACGACGCGTAATCGTGACGCCTTCACGCCGCAGCACAGCCGCCGCGGTTGATAAGATTGAAACATTATGGCGCGCCACCGGAGCGCGCCTGGAACGGATGACGCCGGAGATGCATGACGCGCTGTTGGCGCGTGCGAGCCATCTGCCGCAACTGGTCGCGAGTGCGCTGGCGGTGACGCTCGGCGACGAGCAGGTCGAGGGACGCTGGGCGGCCGCTTACGGTGCCGGCGGTTTGCGCGATACCACGCGTATCGCGGCGTCCTCGGCCGAGATGTGGCGCGACATCTGCTTGACCAATCATGAGGCGTTAAGCGCGGCGGCGCGGCTGTTTCGCGGAGTCTTCGAAGAATTCGAACGCGCGCTCGCCGATGGCGACGGCGCGGCCTTGTGCGCGCTGTTCGAGCGCGGGCGCGCGATGCGTGAGCGGCTCCAATGACGCGGCGAACGCGGCCGATAATTGCGATCGACGGCCCGGTGGGTGCGGGCAAATCGTCCGTGGCGCGCGAGTTGGCGCGGCGCTTGGGTTTTACTTACGTCAACACCGGCGCGATGTACCGGGCGGTTGCGGTCGCCGCGCGCGCGGCCGGCGTGAACGCCGCTGATTGCGCCGAGACCGATGACCTGGAAGCGCGGATGGCGCCGCTGCTGGATGAAATCGTGATTACACTTGATGGTGAGCGCGTGAAACTTCAGGGACGCGATATCACCCGGGAAATCAGCCAGCCGGAAATCAGCGACATGGCCTCGCGGCTGTCGGCGCTGGGCGTGGTGCGTGCACGGATGCGCGCGCTGCAACGTGCGGCGGGTGAGGCGGGCGGCGTGGTGATGGAGGGCCGCGATATCGGCACCGCGGTTTTTCCCGACGCGGAAATGAAATTTTTTCTCGACGCGCATATCGACGTGCGCGCGCGACGACGATGGGCGGAATTGCGCGCGCATGGCGCGAGCTTGACGCTGGAAGAGGTGCGGGAACAATTATTCCAACGCGACCAGCGCGATCAGGGCCGTCAATTGGCGCCGCTGCGCCGCGCCGCCGACGCCGTCGTGATTGATTCGAGCGAACTTGAAGTGGCGCGGGTGGTCGATGTGATGAAAGCCCGTGTGGACGCGGCTTCGCGCGTTTTATAGGGCTTGAAACGCGTGTAGCTCCCTTGTATGGATTGCTGTAGCCTCGAGGTCCTTTCGGAAGGTTCCACTAAATGGAGAAAGAGTTGTCTGATAAAGCGGACGGAGGAATGAATGATTTCGAGTCGCTGATGGAACAGAGCCTGCGCGCGCCGCGCCCGGGTGATGTGCTTACTGGCATAGTGCTGCTCATCACACGCGATAACGTCATCATTGACATTAACTACAAGTGCGAAGGCCAGGTGCCACTCGCCGAGTTCCTGGACCACGAGGGTAAAGTCGCGGTCAAGGAAGGTGACGAGGTCGACGTTTATTTCGAAGGCACTGAAACCGACAACGGCACGGTGGTGTTGTCACACGCCAAGGCCGAGAAGTTCAAAATCTGGCGTGAACTCGAGCGCGCGTTCCAGAGCGAGACCGCGGTTGAGGGCGTCATCCTGGGCAAGGTCAAGGGCGGCCTGCAGGTCGATATCGGCGTGCCCGCCTTTCTCCCCGGTTCGCATGTCGATTTGCGGCCGGCGCGTAATCTTGATCGCTACGTCGGCCAGCGCGGCCGTTTCCAGATTCTCAAGTTCAACCGCGCACGCGGCAACGTCGTGGTGTCACGCCGCAGCGTGATTGAACGCGAGCGCGCCTCACTCAAGGAGCAGACGCTCAAGGTGCTCGAAGAGGGCGTGATCCTCGAAGGCACGGTGAAGAATATCACCGACTACGGCGCCTTCGTTGATCTCGGCGGCATCGACGGCCTCCTGCATATCACGGACATGTCATGGGGCCGCCTGCAGCATCCCTCCGAGGTGCTCAAGGTCGGCGACAAAGTCAAAGTGGTGGTGCTCAAGTACGACCCCGCGCGTGAGCGGGTCTCGCTTGGGATGAAGCAGATCATGACCGATCCGTGGACCCGGGCGGCCGAGAATTATCCGCCGGGTGTGCGCTTCACCGGCAAGGTGGTGAGCGTCACCGACTATGGCGCCTTCGTGGAATTGGAAAAGGGAATCGAAGGCCTGATCCACGTTTCCGAAATGACTTGGAGCAAGCGCGCGGTCCATCCCTCGAAAGTGGTCAACGTCGGCGATACGGTCGAAGTGCAGGTGCTGGGTGTCGACGAGGCTAATCGGCGCATCTCGCTGGGCTTGAAGCAAACCGAACCCAATCCGTGGGAAGCACTGGCGGGACGTCATCCGATCGGCAGCACGATCAAGGGCAAGGTCAAATCGATTACCGATTTTGGCGCTTTCGTCGAGATCGAACCGGGCATCGACGGACTGGTGCATATATCGGATTTGTCGTGGACCAAGAAGGTGCGCCATCCTTCGGAAATCTACAAAAAGGGCGACGAGGTCGAAGCGGTGGTGCTGGGCATCGAAGTCGAGAACGAACGCGTCAGCCTCGGCATCAAGCAGTTACTGCCCGATCCATGGACGACCGTGTCGCAACGCTATCCGCTCAATAGCCGGATTGGCGGCAGCGTCAGTTCGGTGGCCGACTTCGGCGTGTTCGTCGAGTTGGAAGAGGGCATCGAGGGCCTGATTCACATCTCGCAGCTTAGTAACGAGCGGGTCGACAAGCCGTCGAACCTGTTCAAGGTCGGCGATCACGTCGACGCGCTGGTGGTGCAGGTGGATACCAAGGAGCGGCGCATCGGACTTTCCATCAAAGCCTTGCGCCAGCATGAGGAGCGCGAGGAGATGCAGGCCTATCTCAAGCGCGAGCACGAGGCGGCACGCTTCTCGATGGAAGACATACTCAACGAGGAATTGCGGCTTGACCGCGACGACGGCGAGCGCCGAGCGTCGCGCGGGGGACGTGGCCGGGATCACTGAATTAGGGCTGCGGGCAACGCCAGCGCCAGGCGCGGTGAAGAATCAGGTTTCGCGCGCCGCGCGGCTCCGCTAGCGGCAAACAGAGGAGCATCAGCCGGGGCGATGACCAAGCGGGGGATTATCGAAGAGTTGCTCGCGCGCCAAAATGGATTTT
>JBOHWM010000439.1:0-9953 GCA_050736555.1 Binataceae bacterium (SeqCode) | reverse complement strand
GTACTTGAGGTCCTGCGGCGCCGCGCCGATGGAGGCGAACTGAAAGATTTGATTCCGCGCGCCAATCGTGGTGGCACCTTCCATCACGGCGTATGGGCCGATGACAGTATCAGCGCCGACGCTGACGCCAGCACCGATCACCGCGCCGGCGCCAATTTCGACGGTTGAATCGATCTCGGCACGCCGGTCGATTACCGCCGAAGGATGAATACGCCCGGCTATGGGAGCTGCCCCTCCACTTCCATGGCGGAAAGCTCGGCTTCAGCCGCAAGCTCGCCGTCCACGCGCGCCTGCCCATGCATCTTCCACAACGGATGATGATGCTTGAGCAAGCGCACCTCGATTCGCAGTTGATCACCTGGAACCACACGGCGGCGCAAGCGGACCTTGTCGAGTCCAGTGAGCATGAAGACACTGCGCCGCTCACCGATGATACCAAGGGCCAGGACGGCGGCGGATTGCGCCAGCGCCTCGACGATTAGAACCCCCGGCATGATCGGCATGCCAGGAAAGTGCCCGACGAAGAAAGGTTCGTTGATCGTCACGTTCTTGAGCGTCAAGGCGCGGTCCGCTTCTAATTCGAGCACGCGGTCTATCAGCAGAAAGGGAAAGCGATGCGGCAGCAGCCGCAGAATGCGCTCGAGTTCGCGTTGGTCGTTATCAGCCAAAATCGCTTACTTGGTAATCGTGGAACGGCCACTCTCAGGTATTGACGGCCGGCTCATCGTGCCGCCATTGCTGAAACGGCCACCATCGCGCGAAGTTTGGTAGGAGCTGGCGGCCGCCTCCGCTCCCAGCGAGCCGGGCTTCACATGCATCGCGTCGTAAGTACGAATCACTTCGTCGGTGATGTCTATCGAAGGTGTAGCCCACAGCAGCGAGCCTTTTTCCAGCACCATCGTATAGCCGTCCTTACGGGCGACCTGGCGAACCACGGTGGCCAGATCGCGCACAATTGAACCGGTCATCTCGTTGTCGCTCTGCCGCAGCTCGTCGCGTGAATTCTTGTAGTTGTCCTGAAAATCGCGCAATTTGCTGTTGTACTTGTCGACCAGGTTTTGGCGTTGATCAGGCTGCATCAGCGCGCCCTTCTGCTGCAACTCATTCTTGAGCGTTTGGACTTCCTGTTGCTGGCGTTCGAGTTGCCCCTGCAGCCGCTCGACCCGGACCCGGAACTGGGCTTTGGCTTTTTTGCCGGCGTCGCAATCATTGAGCGCCCGCTGGATATCGACATAAGCCAACCGCACTTCCGCGTGCGCGGTCGCGCCTCCCAGCAAGGCCAGCGCCATCACCATAATCACGCCGAATGTGAACCGTTGTCTCATCTAAGCTCTTGCAAGCCTCCCGTCGAATTTCGAGCCGCTACTGCCACACCCGCGAAAATCAAAGCCCTATCGCACGATTCTTAGCGGTTAATCAAAGCAGCTTCGACCGCGCCACGCTATAGCGGTGCGCCCGCGCCAAAATCGAACACGGTGCTCTGATCGTTGGGCCGAGGGTTGATCGGCCGGGCGATATCCACGGCGATTGGCCCAAACGGTGAATGCCAGCGAATACCGACTCCATAGGCGGCCTGCAGGTCGGCGGGTGACGGAGATTCATGCAGTCTGAAAGCGTTGCCCGCGTCAACGAACACGGCACCGCGCACACCCAATGACTGCAACAGCGGAAAGGTGGTCTCGCCACTCATCAGCAGCTCCTGGCTGCCGCCAACCTGTTCGACCGCGAAGGGCACTCCCAGTTGGTTGAACAAAGTTACCTGCGGGCCCAATGAATATAATTCGTAACCGCGCACATCGCCGCCCCCGCCGATTCCTCCGGGGAAGAACCGTTCATACAACGGCAACTCGCCGCCCGCGCCTCTGCTCAAAGAGGTTCCGATACCATAAGTGACGCCGGGCGAAAATACCCATTCGCCCCACTCGGGGCTGCGGATGAAGGGGAAAAACCAGCGGCCGTGAACCACTCCCTTGATGAACGAGGTTCCACCCAATCCCGCCACTTCCATCGAGAGGCTCTGAATCGAACCACTGCGCGGATCAACAGGATTATCCACGGTGAAACGCTTAAGGCTCGGCAATATCTCGGAAACCCGCGTATAACCACGGTAGCGCGAAATATCGAACGTGGTGAACGGACTCAAGCCGCCGATTCCAACGCTCTCCCATTGATAGCCAAGCCCGGCCGTCACATCGTTTAGAGAAAACGGTCCGATGCTCTTGAGACCCAATTCGGTTAGGGGGTAAGTCGTATTGATCAGGAAGCCGCCGTTGGTCTGATCGAAGCTGAAAAGGAACAACTTGTCGTAAAAGAGCTGCAGGTTGACACTCAACGGCATGCCCAAAAACCACGGCTCGGTGTAGCTCAGGTTGTAATTTTGATAAAGAAAGCCGATTTGCGCTGAGGCGGTGGCCGACTCACCACCGCCAAAAAGATTGCTGTTGCCAATCGAGAAATCGCCGAATACCGACGTGTAGCTGTCGTATCCTCCGCCGACCTGGAACGATGCGGTATTCGCCTCCTGCACCGCCACATCCAAGTCTATCTTGTCGGCCGCGGGACCCGGCGTGGTGGTGATTCGGGTGCTGGAGAAGTAGCCCAACCCGTCGAGCCGTTGCTTCGACTCCCGGATTTTTCTGCTCGAATACGGCTCTTGTTCCTGGATTTTCAGCTCACGACGGATGACCCGGTCTGAAGTCTTGGTGTTGCCGGTAATATTGATGCGATCGACCAGCACCTCCTGGCCCGGGTTGATGGCAAAATCGAGCGCGACAGCGCGTGTCAATGGATCGATCTGCGTGCGCGGATCAACATTGACGTAGGCGTAGCCACGATTCGAATAGAAATCCGACAAAGTGAGCACGTCGTGCTCCATCCGCGTGCCGCTGAAGACCTCGCCCGGCTTTAAGGTAATCTTCTTCAGCAATTCTTTTTTGGGCACTTTGAGATTGCCGCTAACGTTCACAGAGCTGACGTGGTAAATTGGACCCTCGTCAATATTCCAGGTTACGACCAGCGAGTTGTGATGACGCACCACGCTCGGTTCAGCCACATGGACGTTGAGAAATCCATGGTCGTAATAGAAAGTGCTGATGCGATCGGTATCGTCCTGCAGTTTTTTGCGATCCAGGATGCCCGTCTTGAAAACTATGCTGAGAAGATTGTGCGGGCGAGTCGCGATCATGCTGCGCAGTTTCCGGTCGGAAAAATGATGGTTGCCGACAAAATTGACCTTGGAAATCGTGACCACATGGCCTTCGACCACGTCAAAAACGCCCATCGCGCTGTTATTCGCTTCGGGGACGGTGCGAAAGTTGATCTTGGTGTCGAGATAACCCTTGTCCTCGTAGATCGATTTCAGCGCGCGAATCGTGGCTTCGACCCGGCTCGGGTCGAGTATCTCGCCGGCGTGCAGCTTGACGGCATTGACCACCTGATCCGAAGTCGGTTTGATATTCTTCATTCCGCTCAGGCGCACGTCGGTCAGGAGCGGACGTTCAGCGACTTTGTAAATCAGGATGGTGCGCCCGTTCTGATTGACCGTGGCGGCGTTGACGCGGTCAAAGAACCCCATCTGATAAATTGACTTGATATCCTGATCTATCGTGCCCGGATTGAGCGGCTGACCGACCTGGGAGGAAATGTGGATGCGGATGGCGTCGGTTTCGACGCGTTGGTTTCCCTCAATTTTAATTTGGGAAATAGTTGGCGCGGGCGCTTGCGCGAACAGGCTCGATGCCCCATACACAATCGCAATCAGCACCCATAATGCGCAAGAATAGTGCGCGCCCTGTTTTAGGACGTTACAGTTTGCGACCCTCACCAAACCACCCCGAAAACGGCGACCAAGCTAGCCAATCGAGCCAGTGAAGTAAACCGACTATCCGCGGACATCGTCTTTCCCCTCCACAACAGCCATGCGGACCGCCCGTCGCCCCCACTCGCGTACAGAGGCCGCCCGGCGGCGTATGAATCAAGCGATGCGCTCTTCGAACAGCCGTCCCTCGCGCAGGCGCATCGTGCGGCCCATGCTGCGCGAAAGCCGTTCATTATGCGTCGCGACGACCAGGGTCAAGCCGAGTTCGCGGTTCAGGTCATGGAAGAGCTGATGGACTTCGTCGGCCGTTTGCGGATCAAGATTGCCGGTCGGCTCGTCGGCCAGCACCAGGCGCGGCCTCAGCACCACGGCGCGCGCCACCGCCACGCGCTGTTGCTCACCGCCGGACAATTCGGCCGGCCGGCGATGGAGTTTGTCCTTAAGCCCGACCATTTCCAGAGTTCGGCGCGCCAATTCGCGCGCTTCCCGATCAGTCATCCGCGCAATCAATGCCGGCATCATGACGTTTTCGAGCGCGCTGAAATCGGCCAACAAATAGTGAAACTGGAAAACGAAGCCAAGTTTGCGATTACGGAACTCGGCCACTTCGCGCGCGTCCATCGCGAATAAATCCCGCTGTTCAAAATAAACTTTGCCCGCACTCGGTTCTTCCAAACTGCCCAACACGTGTAAGAGTGTGGATTTGCCGACTCCCGATTGTCCGATGATCGCGATTTCTTCGCCGGCGGCAACTTCCAGATCAAGGCCGCGCAGCACACGCACCTCGCCTCCCGCGTCGTGGAATGTCTTGTCGAGCCGCAACGCCCGGATAAGCACTTCGGCTATCGCCGGTCTGGCGCTCACGGCCCGTTCATTCATAGCGGATAATCTCAACCGGCGAGAGCGAGCGCGCCCGCAGGGCTGGGTAAACCGCACCGCACAGACAGATGACGATGGCCGCGATCGCAACCGCAATGAAATTGAGCGGATAGAGACGGACCGGCACGTAACTGACCATAAACATATCGGGAGGCAAATGAATCAGGTGGTATTTGCCGATTGCGAATGAGACAGCAAAGCCCAGCCCAACGCCAAGGGCGGTGCCGATAACTCCCAAGGCGGCGCCTTCGCAAAGAAAAATGGTGGCAATCGAGCTGGCTCGCGCGCCCATCGCGCGTAAAATCGCGATTTCCTTGCGCCGCTCCATCACCACCATTACGAGCGTCGCGACAATGTTGAAGGCGGCCACCAGCACGATCAGCAACAGCACGAGAAAGTACGTGAATTTCTCGAGCTTGAGGGCCGCAAACAATGCGGCGTCAGTCTCTGTCCAATTGCTTACTTTAAAATTGGGGCCGACAAACCGAGCTATCTCCCGGCCGGCCCGTGGGGCATCGAAAAGGTCGTGTACGCGCACTTCGAGCCCGCTTTCCAGTTGCGGATCATCGGCCAGCAGCGCCTTTCCGGCCTTGAGCCCGACAAAGATCAACGAAGAATCGTACTGATACATGCCCGAATAAAAAAAGCCGCTGACCACGAACCGTCGCAGCCGCGGCGGGCCCCCCCCGCCGCCGAGACTGGCGGGTGAAATAACCACGATCGGATCGCCCATGCGCACGCCCAAATCAAAGGCCAGCGATTTGCCCACAATCGCGCCCGGCAAGTCCACGGTCCGCTTGCTCCCATTTTCGACCACCGAGACCGGTTGTGTCCGCGCGAGTGTCGCCAGATTGCCCGCCGTAAGCGTGGTGGCAAGCTCGGTCAGGACCGGATTGTGGCGTGCGATTACACCACGCAAAGTGCCGCCGGAAACATAACCTGGGGTGCCGGCACTGGTAGTGGACACCAGCATCACCTGCGAAGAGATAAAAGGGGCAACGCCGGTAACGCCTGGAAGGTTGGCGATCCGGGCTTGCAATCCTTTGAAATTCGCCGGGCCTTGACCGGTATGTTCGACGGTAAGCTCTGGGCTAAAGGCGAGCAGCCGCGCGCGCAGGTCCTCCTGAAAGCCGCTCATGACCGCCAGTACGACCGTTAAGGCGAACGTCCCAATCATCACGCCTACCAGCGAGATCACCGCGATGAGCGAGACGAAATGTTCCCGCCGCCGCGAACGCAGATAGCGAATTCCTATGAGATATTCGAAGCGCACCCGGCCCAGGGCCGCCAACGCGGCCACCCCGCCATCATGAGCGTTGCGCCGCTTGATACCCACGGCAACTCGGCCGCGTAGCGGAGGAGCTTTGGAGAGCTGGAAGTACCGAATCGCATTTTCAAGCGATTTTAATACTCCCGAAGCCTGTTAGGCTTTGCAAGAATCCTCGGTTGAAGTAGTGGGACGCTAGCTATAGACTCGCACGGAATCTCCGGTTCTCGGAGGCCAAGCCGCATGGATAAATGGTGGGCGCGGGCATTAATTATTGCCATTAGTTTCAGTCTGGTAGCGAGTAGTGTCCGTGCCGCGGACGACGGGGTGAACGGCGGACCCGATGATCCACCCGGCGCCGCCGCGGCCGACCCACCGCATGGCGATCAGGATCTGATCACGATGAACTTCCAGAACGTAGACATACCGGTGCTGGCAAAGTTTATCAGCGAAATTACCGGCAAGAACTTTGTACTCGACGAAGCCGTACGCGGCAAAGTCAGCATCATCTCGCCCAGCAAAGTCACACCTGAACAGGCCTATTCTATCTTTCAGTCGGTCTTGCAATTGAAAGGCTTCACAACAGTCCATGTCGGACCGATCATCAAGATTATCCCCTCGCGCGACGTGCGCGAGTCCGCCGCTCTAACACAATCCCAGATGCCAGGACTGACGCAGGGCGACTCCTACGTCACCCGCATGGTCAGGCTCAAGAATATTGACGCCGCTTCAGTCTTGAGCGTGATTCAGCCGATGGTGTCGCACGACGGCCTGATTGCCGCCTTTCCCCAGGACAACACACTTATCCTGACTGACGACGCATACAACATCGACCGCTTGCTGCGCATCATCGGCAGTCTTGACGTGCAAGGCACCCAGGCCAATGTCGCGGTGATTCCGCTCAAACTCGCCTTTGCCGACGACATGGCCGATCAGATCAACAAGATCATGAAGGCGAGGGAGAAAAATGAGCATGGCGGACGTGCGTCGATTGTACGTCCGGGTATAGGAATTGTCGCACCCTCGGTGGAAGGCGCAGGCACCACCTTCAGCGTGGTTCCGGATGAACGGACCAATTCCCTCATCGTGCTGGCCAGTCCGATCGAAATGCGCCAAATCAAAGATCTGATTGCCAAGCTCGATATTCATCCGCCCAACGAGACCGCTCGCATCCACGTTTATCATCTGAAGAACGCGCCGGCAGGTGAAATGGTCGCGGTTCTCAACGGTTTGCTCAATGGCACTGGCGGCCCGGGCACGCTCTCACCGCAAACCGGCAAAACCTCGCTTGGCCGTGGCAGTTCGTTGGGGCTCTATAGCGGCTCCGCTTTCGGCTCGGGTTTCGGCGGCGGCAGTATGGCCAGTTACGGCGGCGGCTACGGTGGCGGATACGGCGGCAGCATGGGCGGATACGGCGGCGGCTACGGTGGCAGTGGATACGGTGGCGGATACGGCGGCATGGGCGGGGGCATGGGTGGCATGGGATCGCCGATGGGAGGACAGCGCGAGCAGTCTAACAATCAGCCCTCAACCGCGGCCTCCAATGGAGGCCGTGGCACAGTCTTCGAAAATCCGGTGAGTGTCACCGCCGACCCGGCCACCAACTCGCTAGTGGTCAGCGCGGCTCCACAGGATTACGAAACCCTTAAAACCGTGATTGCGCAACTCGATATTCCGCGGGTTCAGGTCTTCGTCCAGGCAGTAATCGTCGAAGTTGCGGCACAGCGAACCAAGGACATCGGCGTGCAATTCCAGTCGGCCACCGGCTTGAGCAATAGCACGCTTGGCATCGGTTCACTCAATTTCGGCACGCTGCAAAGCGCACTCGGCAATCCCCTTGGCCTGACCGGTCTTGGCATCGGTCTCGCTTCGGGCAGCATGTGCACCATCCCGAGCGCCGTGGCCGCCGCGGCTACAGGTGGAAGCACAGCGGCCGCCGCCACCATGCAGGTGCCTTGCGATATCGCCTTAATGACGGCGCTGGAGACCGACACGCATACCAACGTACTATCGGCGCCCACGCTGCTGACGGCGGATAATGAGGAAGCGATGATCGTAGTGGGCCAGAATTTACCCTTCGTCGGCTCATCGGCGGCGAACGCTGGATTGCCCGGTCAGATCTTCAATTCGGTCGATCGTCAGAATGTGGGAATCACGCTCGACATCATCCCGCAGGTCTCGCAGGGCAACTACGTCAAGCTCGACCTGTACGAGGAAGTCTCCAACGTGGTGAACGGCACTCAGAACAACACGCTGGGGCCAACGACTACCATCCGTTCAGCTTCGACCACTGTGCTGGTGCAGAACAATCGCACGGCGGTAGTCGGTGGATTGCTCTCGAGCGAAGCCGACAATGGGCGTCAAGGAATCCCGTTCATGTCGGATATTCCGGTGCTCGGCAATCTGTTCAGCGACAATACTAACAATAAAGAGAAAGAGGATTTGTTGGTATTCCTGACGCCTCACGTCGTACGCTCACGCCAGGATCTGCAGGCGCTGGCACTTGATCAACGGCAAAAATTCGTACGCACGCTGGGCCGCGCCGAGGTCAACAACATGCCGCCTTCGCATTTCAACGAGCTTTACAAGCCCAGCTTCAATCGGGCGGTTTCGCCGATGCAGGATTTGATTCAGTCCACCCAGTCACCCCCGCCGGGCACTAATCGCGGATTCGCACCGATGCCCGGCACCACTTCGCCACCGAGCTATCATCCCAGTTCATCGGTGAATCCAGGGGCGACGAGCGGCATTGCGCCCGCGGGAGCATCGCCCTATAGCTATTCGGGGCCGATTTATTCGTCCACCACGACCTCGCATTACAGGGCGGCGAGTAGCGCCGGTGGCAGCAGTGCGGGCAGCAGCACCACCACTACGAGTATAGGTTCTGGCGGGTCGCCCGGCTTCGGTAGCGTCAACCCGTTAAGCGGAAGTTCCAGCCATTAGATTGTTCTGCCGCGAACGAACCTAAACGTTCGCTCGCGGCAAACACACGGGCGCAGGCGCGGCGATGAATGCCACGGCGCCTCCGCTCACGCTTGACGAGCGATGTGGCAGGCGCGACTGCGCCGCTTGCCATCAGATTTCCTCGCGACCGGCGCGAACACGAATCATAGTGCCGCCGATGGCAGTTGGCGCCAGGACTTGCGCGCTATCGCCGTGTCTGAAAACCTTTCCGCTTTATGGCACGCCAAATCGGCCGCCTCAGGGCTTGGGCGGAACATGCTGCAATTGCGCCTCTGTGGGCGCCGATGCGCGCGCTGCCGTTGGAACGCTCGGTGCGCTTTGGCGCAATGGTCGGTGCGGTCGGCGCGCGGTTGGATCGGTTCAACCGCGCCGTGCTCTGGCGCAACCTGGGAATCGCCTTTCCCGAGCAGGACGCAACTGCGCGTCAGTCCTTATGTACTCGGGTGTATCGAAATTTTGGCCGAATGGCGGCGGAATGGGCCCACTTCCGCGACCTTAATCCTTCCAATATCGAGCACTACGTCAGTTATGAAGGTCGCGCGCATTGGGATGATGCGATTCGCATGTCTGAAGGCCGCGGCATCCTCGTGCTGACCGGTCATTTTGGCAATTTCGAGTTACTTTCTCTGGCACATTCGATTTATGGCAACCGCATCGCAATCGTCCATCGCCCGTTGCGCAATCCGTTGCTCGACGCCACTGTCGCCGATTTGCGCCGCCGCTTCGGCAATCTCACCGTGCCACGCAAGGGAGCGGCGCGCGAGGTCTTGCGCCTGTTGAAGGATAACTGGATGGTCGCGGTGCCGTTGGATCTCGACGTCCGCCACGGTGTCTTCGTCGATTTCTTTTCGCTGCCAGCTTCCACTGGCGACGGACTGGCGCGACTGGCGATGGCGACCGGGGCGCCCGTGTTGCCGGCATTCATGGTACGCGAGGGCATTTCCGCGCGTCATCGCATCACGATTTTGCCGGTGATCGAGTTGGTTGAAAACGCCGATCGGCCCGCGGCCGTGCGTGAGAATACAC
>JBOHWM010000438.1:0-7304 GCA_050736555.1 Binataceae bacterium (SeqCode) | reverse complement strand
GAGCGAACGTTTCGACGATTTCATCCATCGCTTCGAGCTGGTTACGCGCTACTCGGGTGTGAACCAACGGGCGATTGTGGCCGACGAAATATCCACGATACCAGCCATCGGCTTCAGCGGGGCGTCTTCAATCTTCAGCCCGCATGCGCGTGAAGCGGCGCTCGGGCTGGATTACTGGATTGAGCCTTCGATCGTCTGGCAGAACGAATTCGACCTGGAATTGCCGCACGCCGGCGGTTTGATCACCACTTTCAACGGCAGCATTCCGGTTGACATCCCGGCGGGCGCGACCGCGAACGGCCGCGCCTTTCTGACCCAATTCGCCATCGGGTTCTAACGAAAATGACTATACGCACCTCGAGCGTCAGGTGGATCGCCACCTCGGTACTGGCCAGCCTTGTCCTGCTCTCGCTTCCGGCTATTTCATGCGCGGGCCTGGCACAGACGCCGGAACAAAGACGCTTGTTCGTCGAAGGAGCGCGGCTATGGCCGGTCTACTGCGCGCAATGCCATAACGCGCGGCCCGGTTCGCAATTTTCTCCGTCACAATGGGACGCGATCACGATGCATATGCATACGCAGTCAATCATGCCTGCCAAGGACATACGCGCGATAACCGAATTTTTGAAAACCGCGCGCTGACCGCTTCAAAACAGTGTTGATTAGCCAAGGAGGAGAATGACTATGTCCGATCCCGCATTGAACGGTGGCAGCCAGCTAATCGCGCCGACAGGTTGTGCGCTGCTTAGCTGGCGTTCGTTGCTCTACTACATGGTGCTGCCGCTGGTCGCGGCGATCCTCGTAGTGTGTCTCGACAGGCGACTGGCCAAAGCTTCACCGGCACCGGTACTGGTAGTCATGCGCGACGTGCCGCCGAGCTTTCAGCCCAAATCCGTCACCATAACGGTGGGCGAAACCGTGGAGTGGAAAAACGTAGGTAATTCAATGCATCACGCCACCAGCGATTCGTCGCTTGCAATCAAGGGCACCGACGTTGCAAATCCACGCGGTGCACAGCCGTTCGATTCCGGCTTCATGCGCCCCGGAGAGACGTTTAGTCATAAGTTCATGATGCCGGGCATTTATCGCTACGTCTGCGTAGCGCATGAGGCGTCGGGGATGAGCGGTACGGTAATCGTCAAATAGTCATTAGGGGCCGCGGCAATCGGTCCGAGCTTATCGGTCGATTAAGACGGCGCCATTGAAACGAGGATGGCGATTCGAACAGGAGATTTATCACATGCAAAATGGAATGCTGAAGAGAGTAGTTGCGCTGGGAATCCTGATATTGGTTGCCGCGCCGCTGAGCGGATTCGCACAAACCATGGGCGAGTCCGGTATGATGAAACGAACGAAGCAGAACGAACATCAACAAGGTGGCGACGACTATATTCAAACCAACCTGGTTTCGAATCTTGCCAGCCTTAATCCACCCGCCAAGCTGGTTGACCCCGATCTAGTGAATCCGTGGGGAGTCGCATTTTTCCCGGATGGGCCTTTCTGGATATCCGACAACGGTACCGGCGTATCAACGCTTTATGATGGAGTGGGCAATAGTATTTCGCAGGCAATTGGCCTGACTGTAACGATTCCCGCCGACGGTGATAACTCCGCGGGCGCGCCGGGGCCGGACGGCATCGTATGGAACGGCAACCCGTTGGCGTTCGCGGTCGGAAATCCCGCCGCCGCGGCACTGTTTATCTTTGCGACAGAGGACGGCACCATTGCGGCCTGGCAGCCTGCCCTTGGGAACACCGCTGCAATCGTGGTCCCAAACAGCAATTTGACCACTGGTCCGGTTTACAAAGGGCTTGCACTAGGTAACAACAGCCGCGGCCTGTTCCTATATGCCACCGATTTCCGGGATGCGAAAGTAATTGCATGGAATAGTACTTTTGGCTTCGACGCGCAGCTCAGTGCGAAATTCGCCGACAGCCATATTCCTAATGGCTTTGCTCCGTTTGGTATCCAGAACCTTAATGGACAGCTCTGGGTCAGCTACGCGAAACAGGACGGACCCCGGCACGATCCGGTTGCGGGCGAGGGCAACGGCTTCGTCGATGTGTTCGATACCGATGGCAATCTGATCCGGCGCTTCGCCAGCAACGGCGTACTCAACGCGCCATGGGGGATGGTATTGGCGCCGAACAACTTTGGCCAATTTAGCAATGACATCCTGATTGGCAACTTCGGTGACGGAAAGATCAGCGCCTGGGATCTCAAGGATGGGCGCTTCATCGATTGGATGAGGGATACACACGAACGCCCGTTGGCGCTGGGATCGTTGTGGGCGTTGGTTTTCGGCGGCGGTTTGAACGCCAGCCCGCAAACGCTCTATTTCACTACGGGTCTCGAAAATGAAACGAACGGGCTCTTCGGCACGCTGTCGCCGGAATGACGTGGGCCGTCAACGTTCTTTGATACGCGACCGGCTGTAGCCATTCTTGCCGGAGTGCCGGCGCACCGAACACCATCGGACCTCTCCCCGGCCGATGAGATTACCTGATTCACACGGTGCGTCGCACTCCGGCCGTCCTCGTCAGCCGACCATAGCCGCTGTTTTGATAATTGCCCGGATCCGTTATGAGGATTCGGCCATTGCAGGCGGGCGCGAGTGGAGAACAGTCGATCAACATATCAGCAAGCTGAATTGCCCATTTCCTCCAGAACTGTTGACGGTAATTATTTTTGGTTCGCGCATCTCCGACGCCGATCGGCAGCAAATTGGAGAATGAGTATCGAAAAACTGTCTTAAAATTGCGCTATTCAATGCTGAACTAAACCAGAAGGAGTGGAAGCTCGCCATCGTTCCCGCCTAACCTGAACCCTTTAGACCGGCCGTCTGATTTCGCCCCACGAAAATGACGAGGGAACGCCACGGATGCAAATTTCGCGTGGCCGGCGAAGATCGAGTTCCAGACCTGCGTGCGAGCCTTTTACTTTCGAATCAGAATCTCGGATAAGTAAGAGCGGTAAGAGACGTGTACAATTTTAACCGGCGGGAAGGTTGGTACGCCGTCAGGCGCCGCTCCCGACCAGGGGAGAAGCAATGTCATACGATCTGATTATTCGTAACGGTACCGTGGTCGATGGCTCGGGGCTGCCGCGTTATCGCGCTGACGTCGCAATCGCACAAGGCCGCATCGCGGAGATCGGTAAAATCAACGGCGCGGCGCGGGAGACCATCGACGCCGAAGGGCACATCGTGGCGCCCGGCTTCATCGACGGCCATACCCACATGGACGCGCAGATTTTTTGGGACGCGCTCGGCACCTGTTCGTGCTGGCACGGCGTCACCACCGTGGTGATGGGCAATTGCGGTTTCTCCCTTGCCCCGTGCGCGGAGAAGGACAAAGCTCGCGTCATCCGCAATCTTGAGCGGGCCGAAGACATTTCGCCCAAGGCGATGGAAGCCGGCATCAAATGGTCATGGGACTCATTCGAGCAATATCTCGACGCAATTGATCGGCTGCCCAAAGGGATCAACTACACGGCGTATATGGGCCATTCGGCGCTACGCACCTACGTGATGGGCGAGCGGGCGTTTTCCGAAGAAGCGACTTCGGAGGATCTCGCCGCGATGAAGCGGGAGTTGCGCGGCGCAATCAAAGCGGGCGCGGCCGGCTTCAGCACCTCGCGCAACCGCAACCATGAGACACCCGACAGCCGGCCGGTCGCGAGCCGTCTCGCCAACTGGGATGAGGTCCGCGAGCTGGTGGGCGTAATGGGCGACCTCGGCGCCGGTGTTTTCGAACTGGCCCAGGAGGATGTCGAGCGTGACCCCGAGCGCATGCACGATTTCTTCGGCCGTCTGCAACGGCTCGCGCTCGAAACCCGGGTGCCAACGACTTTCGGCGTCGTCATGTCGCGCAAGGCGCCCCACACCTGGCGCCCCTACTTCCAGATGATCGACGAGACCGTCGCCCGGGGCGGCAAGATGCTCGCGCAGGGCACCAGCCGGTGGATCAGTTCGCTGCTCTCGTTCGAAACCGCGATGCCCTTCGACAAGACGCCGGTTTGGAGCGAGATGCGCAAGCTGCCGCTCGCCGAGCAGGAGGCGGCGTTGCGCAACCCGGACTCGCGCCGAGCGCTGCTTGAGGCGGCCCGCGAGTACATGACGCGACCGGATCGCGCGATCGGTGCTGAGGCCCGCAAGCCCAATTTCGATTACCTCTTCGTGTTCGATAAGCCGCTGCCGCCCTATCGCTCGATTGCTCAGATCGCGCTGGAAACGAATACGGATCCGCTCGAAGTAATCATCGATTTGGCGCTGGAAAAACATTTGAAGCAGTTTTTCATCCAGCCAATTGTCAACGAGGATCAGGATGTTGTGCTGGGCATGATGCGGCATCCGCGCTCGGTCGTGACCTTTTCAGATTCCGGCGCGCACGTGTCGCAGATCATGGACTCGTCCATCCAGACGCACTTGCTCGGTCATTGGGTGCGCGAGCGTCAGGCGCTGACGCTTGAGTACGCGATCCGCAAGATTACCTTCGAGCTGGCATCGTTCTGGGGCTTGCAGGGGCGCGGCATGATCCGCGAAGGTAATTTCGCGGACATCGCGATCTTCGACCCGGAGACCGTCTCACCGACAATGCCGACGCTGGAGTACGATTTGCCGGCCGGCGCACGGCGCTTGAAGCAGAAATCGGTGGGTATCAAAGCGACGATCGTCAACGGCGAAGTCCTGATGCGCAACAACGAACATACCGGTGCGCTGCCGGGTAAACTGATTCGCAGCCCATTGGCCGCCACCGCTTAGCTCTACTTCAACGCGAGCATCACGCCGAGCGCGCGGGAGGACGATTTCCTGCCGCTCGCTCGGCGTATTCAGCAAACCGGACGCACATTGTCGCCAGAGTGAGGTTGGATCACGGTGGCTTTGGAGCGGCTCCTCGATAAAACGACTGGTCCATTGCGCGGTCTTTGGGTGCTCGACTTTGACCAGGCGGCGGTCGGATCGATTGCGGCCGAATGGCTTGGGATGTTGGGTGCGACCGTAATGAAGATCGAACCTCCGGAGGGCGATTTCGTTCGCCATGCCACTCCGCTGATCGACGGTATGGGCACGACCTTTATCGGCAACAACTTGACGAAATTCGGAGTCGTCATCGACCTCAAAACCGGAATGGATGGGGCAGCAAAGGTCCGATGGCGGACCTGTCCGCAACCGAATTGGCGGTACAGGCAATGGCAGGGAAAACCCGCCATCTCGGAACGCGAGGTGGTCCACCGATCAGGCACCGCCGGTGCACAGCGTGAATTGCGACGACGCTCGGCTCGACGTCTCACCAGACCTTGCGTCGATAGAACAGGTGCGGGCCGGATGGTATTGGGATGAAGCGCGACGGCTACTGACGATCAAAGCGCCTAAGGTGAATGCGCTTACCGTGGAAGTCTCCTAAATAGGGCGAATATATACTTGACTCACCGCGTTCTCCTACGCTATCTTTAAGGCATGGACGCTCACGTACCAACCACGCTTCACGAAGCGATTGCCTACTACTCGAATCCCGACAACTGCTTGAGATCGGCGATTGCGCTGCGCTGGCCGGATGGCAAGGTCACCTGCCCGACCTGCGGAAGCGCGGAAGTTACCTTGCTGTCCACGCGACAAATCTGGAAGTGCAAGACCAAGCATTCGAAACAGCAATTCAGCGCCAAGGTTGGAACCATCTTCGAGGATTCGCCTATCGGCCTCGACAAGTGGTTTACCGCAATCTGGCTGATTTCTAATTGCAAGAACGGCGTTAGCTCCTGCGAGATCGCGCGCGACCTTGGCGTCACTCAGAAGACCGCATGGTTCATGATGCATCGAATTCGCACGGCGATGCAGGAAGCAGGCACCGTTGAGAAATTCGCTGGCGAAGTCGAGGCCGACGAAACCTTCATCGGCGGACTCGCGCGCTTCATGCACAAGGACAAGCGCGGTCAACGGATCAAGGGCACGGGCGGCGCTGGCAAGGCGGTCGTGATGGGCTTGCTGGATCGCCACTCCAAGAAGGTTCGCCTGATCCATCTGCCGAACGTTCAGGGCGACACGCTCAAGAAACACGTCCGCAAGTACGTCGAAGGCGGTGCCTATCTGTTCACGGATGCTTTCGTCGGTTATCACGGCTTGGATCATGAGTACGTCCACAGCGTGATCGACCATGCGGAAGCGTATGTTCGGGGCAACGTCCACACGAATATGATCGAAAATTTCTGGTCGCTCTTGAAGCGCGGGTTGAAAGGAACCTACGTCAGCGTCGAGCCGTTCCATCTGTTCCGCTATCTCGATGAACAGGCGTTCCGCTACAACAAGCGTCAGACCGATGACGCAACGCGGTTTACCGAAACGCTGGTCTCGGTTGTCGGACGGCGGCTGACCTATAAGCAATTGACCGGCAAGACCCAACTCGATCCAGCCCCGCTTAGTTGAGCATCGGCAAGGCAGGGGCAAGCGCGGACGTTCCGTTGCGCCCGTTTCGGGGGTAAGGTGGGGGCATGGCGAAAGACGACCAATCCAGTTCCCTCTCGCCTTTTCAGCGTTTCGAGAAGCTGGCAAAGGCGCTGTTCGCCGTCCCGAAGAAAGAGATTGAGCCGAAAGTGCCGCGAACCCGACGCAAGCGCCGCGCGCGCAAGAGTACGGCCTAGAGCGATCTGATCCTGGTTCAGACTGCATCGGTCCATTCCACGATCAAGAACGAAGATGGCGGAAACCCCGCGTCCAGCGCGGCTTGGAGCCAACGACGCTGATTGTCGTTGATGTGATCGTGTCCTTTCCACTTCGATTCAACGAATAAGAAAGCACCATTGCGCCAACACAAAACGTCAAAGCAACCACCCGTGCCGCCTGACATGCTCCGAAGAAAGTCTAACGTTACCTTTTGCGGCGCTGGCAGTTCTTCCGTGCACGGCTCTGGCCAATACCCAGTCAAAAATCGATTTCTGTAACTGTCGATCCAGCGTCCTTCCCATCCGGCTTGCTGAAAGAGACGAAGGATGGCCAACTCCGCAAATACCATCTCACCATTTAGTTCGAGTACTGGCTTCCCCCCGTAGGTATCGGACGGCATCTCACCGGCCCATCGAGAGAACACAGGAGCCGCCTTAGCGATTTCAACTTCTTTACCATTTTGGAGTGCAATTTTTTGGGTCTCGTGCGGTTTTAGAAGCTCAGGATAGTTCCAAGCGGTGGGCATATCGCGGGAAGACTCGATCAGAGACCAATTCTTATCGATCTCCGTTTCATCCCATAGTTCCCCGCCATCGAAGCGCAAGATCATGCCATCCTCTGGCGTAGCGAGTCGTTTGAGCAGAGG
>JBOHWM010000437.1:0-9736 GCA_050736555.1 Binataceae bacterium (SeqCode) | reverse complement strand
AGATCGTCGCGCATGACTACCGCCCGGGCTTTTTCGTCAAATTGATTCGCAAGGATTTGCGGCTGGTGACCGAGGCCGCGCTGCAAAGCGGTATCGCCTTGCCCGGTCTTGCCCTGATGAGTTCAATGTTCAATACAGCGGCCGCCCTGGGCCATGACCTCGATGGCACGCAGGCCGTGGCCGCCGCGCTCGACAGCGTGGCAACACTCAAGTAGTAGCTAAAAGATTAATTGACTGTGGAGGTTTGCTTCATGTCTAGCGATCTGACCGCTGACAATCGTGACGGCGTGCTCTATCTCACTATGAATCGGCCTGACAAGCTCAATGCGCTGAGCGACCAGATGATCGCGGGCTTACTCGAGCAACTCAATCACGCGGCCAATGATACGGAGATTGGCGCGGTGGTGCTGACCGGCGCTGGTCGCGGCTTTTGCGCGGGCGGCGATATTTCTCGCATGCGCGAGCGCAACGAGGGTGGTGGGCAGAGCGCACGGCCTCAGACCCTCGAACAGCGCATCGCGGGCTTGCGCCGCTCTGAAGAAACCAGCCTGCTACTTCATGAGATGCCGAAGGTGACCATCGCGGCCATCAACGGACCGGTGGCCGGTGCCGGTCTCAGCCTGGCGCTCGCCTGCGATCTGCGTATCGCCTCCTCCGAAGCGCGCCTGGGCACCGCCTTCGCCCGCGTCGGCTTCTCCGGTGATTTCGGCGGAACTTATTTACTGACGCAACTGGTGGGACCGGCGAAGGCGCGCGAGCTGTACTTTTCCGCCGAAGTGATCGGCGCTGAAGAAGCGCTGCGGCTCGGTATGGTCAATCGCGTGGTACCCGCCGCATCGTTTAAGGAAGAGGTTCACGCCTACGCGAAAAAATTAGCCGACGGGCCCCGGGTTGCTTACGGCTATATGAAGGCGAATCTGAATCTGGCACTCAACGCCGATTTGCGCACCATGCTTGATCGCGAGGCTTACGGACAAAGCCTGACCGGTCTGACCGAGGACCATAAGGAAGCGGTCAAGGCTTTTTTGGAAAAGCGTCCGCCCAAATTCCAAGGCCGCTGACAGATCGCTGAAAAGCGGCCTGAGGATTCGATCAAGGGAGGGGCCGCCATGCCGATGAACAAGCGCGAAATCGAAAGCCTGCTGCGCGAGCCCAATATTGCCGTGGTTGCGGTGACCGCGCCCGATGGCGCTCCGCATGCGGTGCCGACCTGGTACGAGTTTCGACGCGGTGAAATATTTTTCATCACCGACGCGAACGCCTTCAAATGCAAATGCCTGATGCACGATCCGCGCGTCAGCTTTTGCATCGACGTACGCAAGCCGCCGTATAAAGCGGTCATCCTGAAGGGCCGAGTCTCGCTGGAGGAGAAAGTGGACGACGAACGCATGGAGCGCATGGCGATCGCATACCTGGGCAAGCGCGCGGGTCGTGATTACGCCCGCCAATTCCACGGCGAAACCGTAGTGATTGGGCGCTTTAAACCCGAACACACAATTTCATGGGATTATGCTAAGGATCAGTAGCTGAATCTTGCCGAGGCTGGTGCGTCCTTTTCAGAGGGTAACGTAGACGGTGTGCTTGCAATTAAGTGCATTTGAATGGAACCGGTCTTATATCATTTATAGGCCGCAATATCTTTGACGAGAGCAAAGCAATGTTGAAAACCAAGTTGTGCGAGTTGCTGGGGATAGAATACCCGATCATAAGCGCCGGTATGGGATCAGTAGCTTTGGCCGAGCTGGCGGCCGCGGTCTCGGAAGCCGGAGGTTTGGGAACGATCGGAGCCGCGGGTCTCAGCCCGGAAGCGCTCCATCACGAAATCGTGCTGGCCCGCCGGTATACGCAAAAGCCGCTGGCGGTGAATCTGTTGGTGCCGTTCCTCAGGCCCGGTGTGATCGAAACGCTAGCCAATGAACCGATCCAGGCGGTGACATTTTTTTGGGGCGAGCCGGAAGAGTCACTCGAGCATCTCATGACCAGCGGAATAAAGATCATTTGGCAGTGCGGGTCGGTCTCGGAGGCGCGTGCCGCTATCAGAGCCGGTGCCAACGCCATCATGGCGCAGGGCTTCGAGGCTGGCGGCCATGTGCATGGCACGGTCAGCACGATGGTGCTGGTGCCCGAGATACGCGACGCCATCAATTCCACGCCATTGATCGCGGCGGGCGGAATGGCCGACGGGCGCGGGCTCGCCGCGGCGCTTGCTTTAGGTGCGGACGGCGCCGCCTTCGGCACGCGCTTCGTCGCGTCCACTGAAGCCACTGCAGTGATGGCGTATAAGCAACGGATTTTGACGTCGAGTGCTGAGGACACCATCTGCACCACGCTCTACGACGTGGGCTGGCCGGACGCGCCTCATCGCGTGCTGCGGACTGAGGCGGTCGTGCGATGGGAGCAGGCGGGACGGCCGCCTTCGGGCCATCGGCCGGGTGAAGGAATGCCGGTCGGGGTGTTGAAGCACAACGGTCTAGAGTTGGCGAGTCTCAAGCGTTATTCGGTGATGCCGCCGACCAAGTATTTCGAAGGCGACGAGGAGGAGTTGGCCTTTTACGCGGGCCAATCATGTTCCTTGGTGCATGAGGTGATGCCTGCCGGCGAAATCGTGAAAGAAATCGCCCGCGACGCCACCGCGATAATTCGTGGCCGGCTGACAAGCGTTATCGGCTGACTCATTTTCCTTCGCGATCGAGCGAGGCCATTTTGCTCATTCCGAGTGGGGTGTGAATCTTATGGTTTCGACCCGACTGCGTCGGTCTGTTTCATCCTGAACGAAGACTGCCCCGCCACGGGCGGAACGAGCAGGCGAGTCTACGAACTGCGCTCGAAGCCGGGTTGCTTCGCTCGTTCAGGGCGACGGATAAAAATGGCAAGTATACTACATGCCGATTTCTTCACATGCACTGGAAGTTCGGATTCCGCGCCTTCGACCGCTTACTTGCGGCGGGTGGCTTTCGTTGATGAGACCCATTTGAAATAATCACGGCGATGGCTCGAAACTTATCTCCGGAGGACGTTCTCAAGGCGCTGACCGGCATCAATTATCCCGGTTATGCGACCGATATTGTCGCGCTCGGTATCGTTGAAGAAGTCGCACCGGCCGGCAATGGCGGGTTGGCGATCACGCTGCGCCATCCGGGTGAACGCGACCAGGTGCTCAAAGAAATCGGCGCACGTATTCACCAGGTACTCGCGCATCAGATGGGTGCGGTGAAGCTCGAACTCAAGGTGCGCAAGCTTGAGCCCGAGTTGGGTGAGAAGACGGGTCGGATCAGGCTCGAAGGCACCCGCTATATCGTGGCGGTGGCGAGCGGCAAAGGCGGAGTGGGCAAATCGACCGTCGCCGCCAATCTGGCGATTGCGTTGAGTCGCTTGGGCCGCAGTGTCGGGCTGCTCGACGCGGATATTTACGGACCATCCATCCCGATGATGTTCGGAGTAAACGACGAGCGACCGCGTGCGGCCGGCGGTCAGAGCTTTTACCCCGTCGAGCGCCACGGTGTGAAGCTCATCTCGATTGGCTTTTTTCTCAACGATAAGTCGCCGGTGATCTGGCGCGGACCGATGGTGATGGGTGCCGTGCGTCAGTTCCTCAAAGACACGCTGTGGGGCACGCAGGATTTCCTCGTGGTTGATCTGCCGCCTGGCACGGGCGACGCGCAACTCACCCTTGCTCAGATTGTTTCGCTCGACGGCGTAGTGATCGTCACCACTCCGCAGGAAGTTGCGACCGCCGACGCGCTGCGCGCGGTGCGGATGTTCCGCCAGGTGCATTGCCCGTTGCTCGGCGTGGTCGAAAATATGAGCTACTTCGAATGTCCCGAGTGCGGTGAACGCGATGAGATCTTCGGTTCCGGCGGCGGCGACCAGATGGCTCACGACGAAGAGATAGCGCTGCTTGCCCGGCTGTCACTGGATCCTGCGGTTGGTAAGAGCGGCGATGGCGGCACACCGATCACGTTATCTCACCCCGATCATCCAGCCAGTCAGTCGTTTATGGAACTGGCACGCAAGGTGGTCGCGGCGATGCCCGCGAACTGAAGCGCGCCAGATTTCGAGACAGCGAAAATTCAATCAATTATGGCGACAGTTATTACCGAGGAATGCATCAATTGCGGCGCCTGCGTGCCACGCTGCCCCAACAACGCGATTTATGAGGGTGGCGCGCGATGGGAGTTGGACGGCGAGAGTCATCCGGCCATAGCCGAGGATATTTACTATATCGTTCCGCAAAAATGCACCGAATGCGTCGGCTTTCATGAGCAGGAAGAGTGTGCCGCCGCGTGCCCGGTGGATTGCTGCATTCCCGACCCCAATATCCCTGAAAGCGACGTTCAACTGATAGAACGCGCCCGCGTGCTCCATCCGGATTTGAATTTCGACGCGGACTATCCCTCGCGTTTTCGCAAGCCCTGAAGCCCAAGTCGCCTCCGCGCGGTCGCTCGCGTGGTCCACTTGCTAATCGTCAAGTTCGCGGAATTTACGACGACAAACCATTCGGCGAGATGCGCTATCAGGCATAGCGTCGCGATCAGAGTAAAGATTGCGACCGGGGTTCGCCACCGTACCATGATGAGGGCAACAAGCGTGGTAAGGGATCGTGAGCGGCTCGATTACGGACGCGACAGGCCCGAAACAATTATACAGATGCTGAATGGCGCGCAGATGGCGGCTGGCAGCCGCATTTTATTGGGCAATTCGAGGACGTGGCGGAAGAGTAATCCAACCAGCGGAGGGATAAGAAAAGACTGACGAAACGAAAGAATTTGAGAACCATCTCCGGCGCATTGCGAATAAAAAGGGCCAGAACGGCGGCTTTGCTGGTCAGAACGGATAATTGATTCCTGAAAAAATCGCGGGGCCTTCACCACCTGCGCCGATATCGACGTAGCCGACCACGAAGGGCTCGGCGATGGCGCGAAAACCGAGACCGCCGACGGAATGCGGGTCTTCGAACGGATTCTGTGACATCGAGTGCCACACGCGGCCGATATCGAAGAACGGTGCGAGTTCAAGGATGCCGTGGGTGTTGAAGATGGTGGCTTCGAGCACGCGGGCGCGCAATTCGATATTGGCGACGCCGAGATTGTTGTCGATGAAGCGGCCCGCACCATAGCCGCGCAGCGTCTGCTGATCGTACAGCAAGCTTTCCTCGCCACCCAGCCGCCCCATGTCCCAGAACGGCGCTTCGTTGCCCGACGGCATCCATTGCATGTACAGATGACCGGCCAACGTGAGCCGCGAGCTCAGTGGGTAATAGCGGTGGAGGTCGAAGCCGAAGCGGGTATACGAGAACGAACTCATGAACCGGCGATCGGCGATCGAACCATAAATCACGCCGAGCGTTCCACTGGTTGGAATCTCGATGGAATCGCGGCTGTCGTAGGTTAGCCGCAGCTCGTTGAGAACCTCGCTGCCGCCACCCACGCCCTTGACGTGGGGGAAGACGTTAAAGATGGTCGGAATTGAATTGAAGGCGCCGTCGAACAGGCGCACGTAGCGTGGGCGCTCGACTAGCGCAACTTGCAGGTCGCGGGTCAGATTGAGTCCCAATAGCGCTTGTAAATAAACCTGCTCGGTCGTGTAGTTGGTTTCCTGCCCGAGACGCGAATTGTTGCCGATGCCGAAAAAGCGTTCAGTGGGGTCGCGCTCGAAAAAAAAGCGGCCATAAAATGACCACCATTTCTTGCGCGTGCGGCCGGTCGAATAGAGCAGGTCGACGTTACGTGTGATGTTCTGCTGCGCGCCCAGAATCGCGTAATACTGCGTGTCCTCCGAGGGATAAGCGAGATAACGGATGGTGCCGCCAGCTCCCAGGTCCGTGTTGTTGTTGATATCCGGGGCGAAGATCCGATCGATATCGCCATTCTGGTTTTTGAACAGGGCCGCGAACAAAATCCCGTAAGTGACGCCACCGTTCGGATTGGTCGCCACCTCGGGTACGGGAAAAAGAGTAAAAGGCCAATTGTGCGGGTCGAGAACTGGCGGCCAGTTGTTCGTGTTAAAAGCTGGCGGCCAGGTCTGCGGCTGGATCAGGCTGAAAGCGTGCGCCGGAGCCGACATGACAACCGTCGCGATCAGAAGCATCAAGATAGCGAGGAGGCGCTTCATTTCGAATAGTGGAAGCTGCCCCTCAACGCTATTGTGCATCGGTTTGCCGCTGGCATAGCCAGACAGATTTACAGTGTCATTGGTATGGGTCAACTATCGCCGCCGAGTTTTATCAATCCGAGGCGCGTGGCGATTTCGCGCCATTTGAAACGCGTTGAAGCCGTATCGTACCGACAAACATGCAGTGGCTCGCATGACAAGGCATCCGCGGCGGCGTCGCGTTTTTCGGGTCCCACGGAGAATCGGATGGCGGTTTTCGCTGGGCGGAAAAATGTGCAAGGATTCCGCAGTAGAACCGGCAGCCACTCGGCGTCGCGCCTTCAACGAATTGGAAAGCCGCGCGGTGGATGCAATTTCAAGGAGGATCTGGCGATGGCCAATGCGGACGGCGGCGAACTGGTAGCGCGTATCTTGCGCGAAAACCGGGCACGCTATTGTTTTGCGATTAACGGTGGACATCTTTTTCCAATTCTGGCTCAGTTGCGCAATCACGAGGTTAAACTCATCCACATGCGCCATGAGCAGGCCACCGCGTATGCCGCCGACGCCTACGCCCGCATGACGGGCGAGGTCGGTGTGTGCATGGTCACGGCCGGTTGCGGACTGACCAACGCGGTCACCGGGCTGTGCCTGGCTGCGAATACCAACAGCGCGGTGGTTTGTATCGCGGGCCAGCATCCGAATACCGAGGATCATCAGGGCTCATTTCAGGAAGCGTACGGATCCGACGTACTGCGCAGCTTTGCCAAATACACCAAGCGCGTGACCGACTGGAGCACAATCGAGTTTGACATGCGCCTGGCGTTTCGCGAGGCAATTTCGCCTCCACAAGGAGTGTCGCTGGTCGAAATTCCGCAAAACATCCTCTACCACCATGAAGAGGATAAGCGGCAGAAGAGCGGTGGCATGCGCTTCACGGCGGACGACGTGCGTTCCGCCGGCGATCCTGCGAAAATCGATCGAGCGGTCGAATTGATTCATGCCGCGGAGCGCCCACTGATCGCTGGCGGTGACGGCCTGTTCTGGTCACAGGCGGGGCCCGAGCTGAAGGAATTCGTTGAACTGACCTCGATTCCGGTTTATGCGCGGCGCGCGGGCCAAGGGTCGGTTTCTGAAGAACATCCGTTGGCAATTCGCGGCGCCTTCAAAAAACCGTTCACGGGACGCGCCGATGTCGTTTTGACTCTGGGTTTCCGCTTCTGGAGCGGAGAGCATTTTGGCAAGCCGCCGACCTGGAGCGACAAGGCCAAATATATTCAGGTTGATCCCACACCAGATCGTATCGGATGGCAGGTGCCGGCCGAGGTCCCGATAGTAGGCGACCCGAAGCTGGTGCTGCGCCAGATGATCAACCGGATCAAAGAACTGAAACTGGATTTCTCGAAAAATCGCAATTCGAGCTGGGTCAAGGAACTGGCCGACGTGCGCGCCAACTTCGAGCGGCAGGTGGCCGAATCGGCCAAAAAATTCGTCAGCAATAGGCCTATTCACCCCTCGCGTCTGACCCGTGACCTCGTTTCAGTGCTCGATAAGAACGCGACCGTGGTGATCGACAGTTTCACGCTCTCAGGCTGGATGAGCCAGAATTTCATCTGCCGTTTCCCGGGGCAGGTGATTGACGCGGGGCCGCTGGCGCCGGTGGGCCACGGCTTCGGCATGGGAATCGGCGTGCAACTGGCGCGGCCGGGTGCGCAGGTGGCGCTGGTCATGGGCGACGGCGGGCTAGGCATCGGCGGTTTCGATCTGGAAACCGCGGCCCGCTATAAGCTGCCGATCGTGTGCGTGCTGTGGAACAACAGCTCATGGGGTCCGAGCTTCGAGTCGATGCCGCTGCTGAAAGATCGCACGGATCCGTTCAACATGCTGCAGGATGTCCGCTACGACAAGGTGTTCGCCGAAATGGGCTGCCATGGCGAGCACGTCGAAAATCCCGACGACATCGTGCCGGCGCTGGAACGGGCATTCAAATCGGGCAAAACCTCGCTAATCAACGTGATTGGCGACAAGACGGTGGGCCATCCCACCCTGGGTGGCAACCTGCTGGGTTCAACTGGCTCGAACTAAGCCGTTCTTAATCATGAAGCTCATGGCGGCGGTGATTGGCGCGTTCGCAATCACCGCCGCCGGTGTTTTAACCGCCTGCAATCGCAGTCATGCGATCGCGTTGTCATGCCCACCGGGTGCGCAAATGCGCGGTGCGCCACCGCCGAAAAGCGACGAGCTCTGGTGCGAAAAGATCATCAATGGGCGCCCGGTCAAGGACGGGCCTTTCGTCGTGTTCAATGACAACGGCGGAAAAATGATCGAAGGCAATTACGTTGACGGCAAGCAGAACGGCCTCTGGACCATGCACTATCTGAACGGTCAGCGCGAAGCGATTGATCATTACCGTGACGGCGCCCAGAACGGATTGCACATCAGTTGGTATGCCAACGGTGCCAAAGCGATCGAAGGTGAATATCGCAACGGCCAACGCGAGGGCGTGTGGACACGATGGGATCCGAACGGGCTGCGCGCTACCAAGGAACGCTATCACGACGGTAAAAAGATCTCGTGAGTTCGCGCGGCGCTCGATCCTCCCGGCGAAGCAGCTAGGCCAAACAGGTCTATGGCGGGGCGACGGCGGTGACGGTGATGGCGTCCACGGCGATTGCCGGCACGTAATAGGCTTCGACGGAGCCCCATACCAGCGATGGCTGCGAGCGGCGGGCGAGCGCGAGTGGATGTGAAAAGATTTGCCCGATATTGGCGTTGATGCGCAGACAGTTGGGCGCGAGCGCCGCCCCGAGGCGTCCTCCTTTAATCACGTGGGAATCGCCGCTGATGGTGCAGGTGAAATCGCCTGCGCGCTGACCATTGATCGGGTAGGTGTACCATACGCGCCCGACGTAAAGGCCGTTGCCGACCGCCGCAAGCATCTCGTCCTCGCTCACGCCGCCACGGGTGGTCATGATTACGTTGGTGCCGGTCGCATTCGGTCGTGCGTCGAAACGGCGCGCGAGGCTCTCGCCGAAGCGATAGGCGCTGCGTGGCGCGAAGACGGATTCATCGCCGTCGATTGCGCTGCCGAGTTTTTCGTCGCGGGCGTCGTCACTGAGCAGCCGATGAGTGTCATAGAACGTCGATAGCAAGCCCGTCAGGCGGCCGTTTTCAATCAGCGTGGTTTTGCCCGCCGGCAGCCCTTCGCAGGTTAGACGGCGCCGCAGCGCTCCGTTTTTTGCCAGCGGATCATCGATGAGACTCAGGCGATCATCCATTACCTGGCGGCCAAAGCGGCCGTAATAAGCTGAGGTTGCGGCCTGGAACGCGTGGGTCGTGAGCGAAGGCAGCACCATGTAATTGATGATCTCGGCAAGCGGTTGCGGCCCAATCACAACTCGGTAAGTGCCGGGAGCGGCGCGCTCGCCGTCACGCAGCTTGAGCGCGCGCGCGACCGCTTCACGGCCAAGCCGCCGGCCCGCCGCCTCCATCTCATCCAGCGACGAGCCGAGCGCGGTCGCCGTACCTTTGGCGCCAATCGCTTCAATCAGCGCGGTTACCGACGAGCTGAAATACGCGCTTTCATCGCCGCGGATATCGAAGCCGGAGCCGCCGAGCGCGATCCGATCACGTATCAACGAAAGAT
>JBOHWM010000436.1:0-5884 GCA_050736555.1 Binataceae bacterium (SeqCode) | reverse complement strand
GCCGCGCCCATTGGCCCGACCGGATGGTTCTCCGAAAAGAACGGTTGGCCGTCATACCCGGTTACGCTCGAAGGTGCGCTCACCGCACTTTTCACCATCGAAAAAAGCAACGAATCGGGATGCACCTTGGTATCCCAGCCAAGCTGTTCGATAACTGGTTCATACACACCATAGTTATCGTCTTCGATATCATTGCGGTCGATGCCGACGGTATCTTCGAAATTTTTGTTGATGATCGTGTAGGTATGCGCCTCGAGCGCCTGCACAACGCGATCTCCGAGCCATTCCCGGAATTTCGTGGTGCGGCCGAGCCACGGATAAGTGGTTTGGCGCGCCGTGGACCTTACCACCGAGGCGATTTGCTCGTAGTAAGACGGCGGCTTGTCGAAGCCACGCTGGAAAATAACGTCAAATCCTGTGAACAGGGCCGTAAGGTTCGCTGCGCTGATTTCCATTGTTCCTCTGCTTATGATTGCCGCGAATGAGTATTGCGGGGCTTGGATGCCGAGCCGCCAGGCCGTACTCAGACCGCCGTGGCACCCTGATGCCAGAAATCGATCCACACCTGGCCGCTCGGATCGAGATTCACGATGCGGCCGGCAACGCCGCGCGTCGGCGCGCCCCAGTTGTAACTCGCATAGACTGTGCTTGCCGCCGCGATGGCGCCACCGACGATCGCGATCACCAGTCCCGCCTGGTAGTCGACTACATAGTCGGTGCCTTCGATATAGACGGTGCCGCCTGTCGCCGTGCTCTGGATCTTAAGCTTCGAGACGGATTCGTGGCCGAGGATCGTTATTTGAGGAGTTCCGGACGCCGGCATTGTAATCGCCTGCGCACTGACCGCGGCGGCACCGCTGCCGTCACTCGCCGAGACTGAGTTGTCATCAACCGCGAACGCGAACTGGCCGACCTGTGGCCCGCCAATCGAAGCGTCGTTGACCGCGTACATGAAGACACCGCGGCGCGCGACAACCGAGATCGCACCGGCCGCGCCCGGATTGTTATTTGCATCTTGTCCCGGTAGTCCGTTGTGCACGCGCTCGGCGCGCCCGCAAATCCGCAAGTCCGGTGCGCTCGCGGCTG
The DNA here is from genome assembly GCA_050736555.1 of Binataceae bacterium (SeqCode). Classification (GTDB taxonomy): domain Bacteria; phylum Desulfobacterota; class Binatia; order Binatales; family Binataceae; genus JBOHWJ01. Next base: position 4,798 of record JBOHWM010000436.1, on the reverse strand, counting down.
GCACCGCATTACCGTTGTTATTAAGGGCCAGCATGCCGCCAAGGTAAATCGTGGTGTTGGCCTCCACTGGGTAAACCTGAAAGCGCCCGCCGTCGGCGAGTTCAGGTGTATTGCGCGAATTGGTTAATGCCGCCATATGTTCACCGCCCTGGTTGTCGCGTCCGCGCTTCAGTTATGGCCGGGTCAATGACGTGAACGCTAGTGATTCGAAAAGTGTGAGAGGTCTGAGGGATTAACTACTCAGACCTGGTTCAGCTTGAGCGGATCCTCGCGCGCGATGCGGCGCTGAACGAAATCATCAGCACTGATACCGAGCCGCGAGCATATTGCACGCTCGGTGTTGTTGAGAGCCGTACTCACCCGGCCACGTGCGGTGCTGTCGCCGGAATGTTGTACCCGCGGCGGAGGCTCGCCGTCGAAGTTGAAGGCACCGCTCAGCACCGACGGCTGGCGCGCGATGAAATTCGCAAATCCGCTTTCATCCGCCTGGCAATAGGCAATTGCCCATTCCCGCTGCGCCGGCGTCAGCCGCCCGGATCGGATCGCCTCATTCACCGCGTGCTCGGCACGCTCATGTGCCCGCGCTGCCCGCAATGAATTAAGTTCCGTCAGCGCATTTTGCAACTGAGCGACCGGCACGAAATGCGCGGGATCAACCGCCGTGAACGCGGCTGCATTCACTCCCGCCGCCGCCGCCGTATCGTGCGCCTCGTGATCCTGCTTTGCCGCCCGCTCGCGCGTCAGCGCGCGCACGCACTCGACCGCTTCGGTGGGCTCAGCGTCGCCTGCCAGTCCAAGGATTTCCCGTAATTGCGCCATCAGTTCGTCCATCGATGCTCCTTGATAGCCGCGATCGTGTTGGGCATGTGGCAGCCGCTGAATCCCGTTGCCGGTATCCGCCGCTTCCAGCCTGGCTGCGATCGCGGTCAAGTAAAGATTCGGATTGTTGGTTAAGGCCGCCCGCAGCAGACGTTTCACGTCGCCGCTGGCGGAAAATTCGAACACCGGCGAGACGTAACGATACTCAAGCGTCGCCACCGCCGCCGCTCCATGACGCGTCCATTCCACCTGTCCCCAAATTGCGCCGTCGCGCACTTCCAGGTTCCGTATCCATCCCGCGGCCGGCGCCGGCCTTCCTTCTGGCGCGGCGAAATCAGTCGCATGGTCATAGTCAATCGGAATGCCGGCTTCCATCCGCAACTCGCGGGTGGCCGCCACCACCGCCTCAGGATCACTCAGGCGGTACGGTCCGCGCCCATCGCGTCCCGTGAACTCGCCTGCCGGCAAAAGCTGGATCCACTCCGACAGCTCCGGCGGATTGCCATCGGCTTTGCGACTCTGTTCCTTGCTTCCCGAGCCATGTTGCTGGATGTCGTTCATAACCTTGTCACATCCTCGCATTCGCTCAACTAGCTAGTAAGGGTGAAATGTTTCCCTTCTGGTAGTATTTTCCGGACTGACTTGCTATTCGACTCGGCACACACGCGGCGCACGCGCCGTCTGTTCATCTACGGCGTCGAATGAGTAATGCATGGTAAGTAATTGAACCGCTGATCACGACTGGAAATACATAGGCGGCAGCAGCCACGACAGTCAGGCGTTGCCCTGCCGCGCCGGGTTCAGCACCGGTTCACCCGGTGCGGCCTCCGGCAAGCCGAGGCGCTCGAGCACCGCCTTCTGACCCACTCGTAACCCGCGATCGGCAAGTTCCGCCACCATATCGGCGAACAATTTGACGTCCTGATCGTCCGGCATCGCGAGCTGCAGTTGAGGGTAGCGGCGTTGCGGTCCACGATTGAGATCGACCAGCGCCTTCACCAGATCGCGTGTCAGAGTCTCGCTAAGCCGCCGCACGTCCGAACCGAGGATGTCGCGCCGTACCGCCTGATGCACTTGGGCGGCGGCGCGTGAACCACCCTGACGCGGCATTTCGGTCGTCAGCGTCTGACCCAGAACCGCCTTACTCACTTGACGATCGATGTAGTCACAGAATTTTTCATAGAGGTCGGTACTGCCGGTGCGGCGCGCCTCAACGAAATCGATCATCATTGAATCGGGCAAAATTGCGGCTGCGTCGGTTCCGATATTGGCCACCGCGGTGAGCAGCGCCTGTTTATCGGCTTCGGTCGCGCCCGGATGATATTTGCCCAACCGCAGAGGCTGTCCAAACACTTCCGAAAATGTAACCCAGTCCTTGAGTACATAATTTTTGAACAGGTAGGCCCATCCCGCCGCCCGCGCCAGGCCGCCGCGAATCGGCAGTCCCGACTTCGTTTTTGCGATATGGACCACAAACTTGAACGGCTGTAGCGGCGCGGTCATCGGTTGCAGCGCGCTCAAACCCGCCGCGGCAGACGCGCTCGTGCCGCGCGTCAATGCCCGAGTTTCCATGTGCGTCCGCCCGTTTTTCACCAACGCATTGTCCGTCTCCAGCGTGCGCACAAGAACCTGCTCGCCGCTTATCCAGTCGAACATGAACCAGCGCGGATCACGCCAGACAAGCTTTAATGGCACCCATTCACTGGCCGCGGTGTTCCAGATGATTTCGGTAACAGAGAAGCCCTTGCCCACCGCGTCCAGCACGTCAAACAGCGCTCCGCGCAAATTCAAGGTGCCGCCGAGCAGCAATTCCTCGACCATCCGCGCATTACGCAGATCATCCTTGCCGCTGGAAGCCGCGCGTACCACCAGTTCAAGCTGGGTGATTGATTCCTTGCGGGTCGACAGAACCGCAAGGTAATGGAGATCCTTTTCCTCCATTTCTTCGGCGAGCTCCAAATATACAAATGGATCACCGAATTCCGCCTGACGCATGATCGAAGTCAGCCGCTCCGGTGTGAGTCCAGCCGATGGATGCATGACGGAGTAGATATTCCGCACACCCGCCATGGTCGGCGCGGCTTGCTCCTCGCGAAGCAATGCGGTATCAACTTCGCGGCCGTACGCGTCGTAAAGTGTCATTGGCTATTCCATACTCGTTAGCTAAGCATCGCTGGCGTGAATTTGGGTCGAAACGGACTTGCTCATGCCCTGTGCCGATATGTTTTCTTCACCAGGCGCCCTGCAAAGCGCCCATCCTGCTGCCGCGCCGCGGAGCCCAATCGTCACCCGATGTCATCCGGACACCCGGAGCATCATGGCGGATAGCGCGCTGCCGGACCGGCGTGTATGCCATCTCGGCAATTTCGGCATGGCTTGCGAAATAAGCGAGCGCGCCAGCAATCGCGGAGTCGCCATGGCGGCCCTTGCGATCAGCGCCCCGCGCGCGCCGGTCCGGAACGTGCACCACCCCGCGATCCATCACGAGTCCGCGATGGTCGGCGAGGATGTCGGCATCACGCGGCAGTTCGATCATGCCGTCCTCGAAAGCCGCTTTGTAGCGCGGCATGTTGTCCCGATACCATTCGGCCGAAAGCATCACCTGGGCGATGCGCGTGCCGTAGCGTTGCATCGCGGTTTCAGCGAGATATTGTCCGTTCCCGCGCGCATCCATCGCGCCGGCTACAAGCCGCGGGAGCCGGTCGGCAATATAAAATAGAATCTGCTCCTGCTGCCGAAATGGTATATTACGCAATTCGACCACGAAGGGGGTTCGCCTCACCGTGTTGCTTTTCAGTTGCAATGGCCAAATTACGGTCAAGTCGCCCGAGCGGCCGAAATCCTCGCCAAAAAAACTCAGCGCGGCGGACTCGATGCGGCTAAGTGCCGGCGTGAGCATTTCCTCGCACCAGTCGGCCGCCACACGCATCCGTTCATGCTCGGATGTCCGTGCGAAAGCTTCCGGCATTTCCCAGCGCAGCACCGGGATATCGGCGTGCATCCGGCTCTCGATCAGGGCCGATGACAGGAAGGCACCGCCGCTGCGGCGTGGTACACAGAGCAATTCCTCGTCCGCATCTTCGCCATATTCGTCGAAAATCTCGCGGCGCCAGTCCGCCTCTCCCGCACCGCTCCATTTGCGTCCGAGCTTTTGGCAAATTCGGTAATAAAGCCCGTCCGCCAGCGCATCATCGAGCGTCACCCGGTGCAGCGCGTAGGGCTTGCGTCCCGCGTGAATATCCATCACCAGTTCATTGAAGGCGTTATCCGCGCCGTTATGAGTCGAGATCACCCGTACCATCCCGCCCCACATGGTGAACGCGAGCGCAGCTTTCAAAAGGCCGCCGAGATCGTCGTGAAAGGCTGCCTCATCAATCACCGCCCGCCCTTGCTTTCCACGTAAATTCGAAGGTCGTGAAGAGAGCGCGACAATCTTATGGCCCGAACTAAAGCGTATCCGGTAGGCAAGAATGTCCTTGCGTTCATCATCCACCACGACCTGCTCGATCTCAGTCGCGACCTTATTGAATTGGCGTGCCCATTGACCCGCAGTCTCGACGAATTCCAGCGCCATATCCTTGTTATAGCCGAGATACCACGTGTCCATTCCCGTCTGAGCGGCGGCTGCTAACGCGCTATCCGCCGCTTCCGTCCACGTGATCCCGATGCGGCGGGATTTTTCGGCCACTTTGACCGGCGACAGATCCCCCAGCCAGCGCACCTGGTAGGGCAGTAGGATATCTCTGGGTTCTTCCACATTTGCCGCTTCGTCGAGCTTATTACTCACTCGTTAGCTCCGCCGGATTGGTGTGATTCTGATTTGTTGTTCTAGGTAATGGGAAAGTGCGTGCCGACAAATATTAACAACCCTTCGCACTTTCTCATTTGGTAATTGCCATCAGCGCGCGGCGAATCCGGTCTTCGGCTTCCGGCGTAAGGCCGCCGCCGGCAGCCGCCGTGCGCACGGTATCAACCACCT
>JBOHWM010000435.1:0-3478 GCA_050736555.1 Binataceae bacterium (SeqCode) | reverse complement strand
GCATGGCGGGCGGGATCGAAATCCGCCAGGTTGCCAAGCATATAGCGGCAGGTGTTACGAATTTTACGATAAGCTTCGGAAGCCGCGCCGAACAAATTCTCACCGACATTCATGTCGGAACTATAATCGACCGAGGCGAACACGAGCCGAAAAACATCCGCGCCAACCCGATTGACGACTTCAGACGCGTACTCGAAATTGCCCAGCGACTTGGACATCTTGTGGCCCAGTTCGTCGAGCGCAAGTCCGTGGCTGACAACGTCGCGATAGGGTGCGCGGCCACGCGTGGCGGTGGCCGTGATGAGTGAGACCTGGAACCAGCCACGGCTTTGATCGACGCCTTCGACATAGGCGTCGGCCGGCCACGGCAATTGTCGGGCTTCAACCAAGACCGCCGCATGCGAGCAGCCGGAATCGAACCACACGTCGAGGACGTCGTCGCCTTTTAAAAACTCGTCGCCGCCGCATCCGCATTTGAAATCGCCGGCGAAATCACTGGCCGGGCGCGCGTACCATGAATCGGAACCCTCGCGCGCGAAAATCTCCTCGACCCGCCGGAGCACGCCGGAATCGAGCGTCACGCGATTACATCGCGCGCATCGCAACGCCGGTAGCGGCACACCCCATGCCCGCTGACGCGAAATACACCAATCCGGCCGCCTCTCAACCATGTTGCGGATACGGTCGCGTGACCATCCCGGCACCCAGCGCACTCGGTCGATTTCAGCTAACGCGCGTTCACGCAGGCCGTTATGGCCGATGCGCAGGAACCATTGCTCAGTGGCGCGGAAGATCAGCGGATTCTTACATCGCCAGCAATGGGGATAGCTGTGCGAGAACGTTTCGGCATTGAGCAGCGCGCCGTTTCCCCGCAATTTCTCCACGATGGCGTCGTTGGCTTCGAAAACTTTGCGTCCGGCCCATTCGCCCGCCTCGGCGGTGAAGACACCGGCGTCGTCGACCGGGGTTAGAATCGGCAAACCGTATTGCGATCCAATCACGAAGTCTTCATAACCATGACCCGGCGCCGTATGCACCAGTCCGCTCCCGGCCTCCGCGGTCACGTGATCGCCAAACATCAGGCGGCTGTCTCGCGCGATGAAGGGGTGGCGGAAAATATCCCTGCCGTCCAGTCCCTTGAGCGCCGCGGCGGAAAGCGCGATGCGGCGTTCAACCGTGAGCCCGCACGCTTGTGCGACCGTATCCGCCAGCCGCTCCGCGACGATGTAGTAATTGCCAGCCGCTTTCAGAGCAACATAATCGAATTGTTGATTAAGCGTGATACCGAGATTGGCCGGAAGCGTCCATGGCGTGGTGGTCCAGATTACCGCGTAGAGACGGCCGCTTTGATGCGCGGCGGCAAGCTCCGCACCTTCATCAGTATCGGCGGCTAAAGCGGCAGCGTCAGCGACGTTCGCATTGAGCCGGAACCCAACGTAAATCGAGGGCGAGGCGTGTGCGCGATATTCAACCTCGGCTTCAGCCAGCGCCGTGCGGCAATCGAAGCACCAATGCACCGGACGCAGGTCGCGGTAGATGTAACCATCGTCCAATAACTGGCGCAGCACGCCGATTTCAGCCGCCTCATAGTGCGGCGTGAAGGTCAAATAGGGATCGTACCAATCGCCGATCACGCCGAGCCGGGTAAACTCCTCACGCTGCACGTTGATCCAATCGTCGGCGAACTCGCGGCACAGCCGGCGCAATTCGAGCTTCGGTACCGTGCGCGCTTTGTCACCCAGGCGGCGTACCACCTGATGTTCGATTGGCATGCCGTGACAATCCCAGCCGGGCACGTAGGGCGTGCGATAGCCCATCATCGCACGCGATCGGACGATGAAATCTTTGAGAATCTTGTTGAGCGCGGTGCCGAAGTGAACACGGCCGTTGGCGTAAGGAGGGCCGTCATGCAGCACCCAGGCGGGCGCGTCCTTGTGCGCCGCCATGAGTTGCGCATAAAGCTCACTGTCATTCCAGCGCTTGAGGGTTTCCGGCTCCCGCTTGGGCAGATTCGCCTTCATCGGAAAGTCGGTCTTGGGGAGCTTGAGAGTAGCTTTGTAATCAGTCGCTGCCACAGGCACGATGAGCCGAACAATTCTCCGGCGCGTGAACTCCTTTGGTCAATCTAAGAATGATCTCCGAAGGATGACACCCGTACAAGCCTAACCCATCCGGCCCACCTCAGGCGAGCCATCGGAGCATGCGGCACCGCGCGACGGCGGAGCGATGATCATCGGCGAATAGTGGCACGCCTCTATCGGCTCCGACGCCACCGGCGCCTCGGAACATCGTCCGCTCAGGATCAAAGATCCCGGCTTAAAACTGATTGATCACGCTGATGCCGACGTTTTCGAATTTGGACATCTTATCTATCACACCAAAAGCCTTTTCCAGCGGGATCGTCTCGGTGACGAGCTTGCCTGGCGCCAGACGGCCACGTTCGACCATGCTTAACATGGCCGGATACCGGAAAGACTGGATCGCCAGCGAGCCGGTTATCTGGAGTTCCTTGAAAACGATCTGATCGATTGGCAGCGCAACTTCGCCTTTTTCGCCTTGCGTGGTCAGGCCAATCTGCACATGACGGCCGCGCTTGCGCAGGCTGAAGACGGCGTTGCGGCAAGTGGCGGCGATACCCAGTGCGTCGACGCTAACGTCGGCGCCACCATGAGTCAGGTCCATTACCGCCTTTACCGGGTCGGTCGTTTTGCCATTGACAACGTCCGTTGCGCCGGCCTTTTTGGCCAGTTCCAGCTTGCGGTCATCGAGATCAACCGCGATCACGCGGGCGCCCAATGCCGTGGCGATCTGAATCGACGACAAACCAACTCCACCGCAGCCGTAAACGACGACGTTTTCATCGGCTTTGACATGGCCTTGGTCGAGGATGCCGTGAAAGGCGGTGACGTAACGGCACCCCATCGCGGACGCTTCGACGAAATCGATCTTCTCGGGCAACGGCGCGAAATTGAAATCCGCATGGCTCAGTACGGCGAAACGGCCATAGCCGCCCATCCCAGGTCCCAGGCAGTGGTTCGAATGGCCGGTGCGGCAGTCGTCGCATACGCCGCAACCCTGGGCGAGTGGAACCACCACGCGCATGCCGGGCTTGAGGCTTTTCACATCCGTGCCGACCTCTTCGATCACCCCCGCGAATTCGTGGCCGAGCACCCCCGGTAGTCGCGGCCTGAACCCGATCCAGCTCCAATCGCCTTGCCATAAATGCCAGTCCGAGCGGCAGATGCCACTGGCTTCCACGCGCACGATCGCACCGTCGGTAGGGCATTTAGGCTCGGGCCATTCCTTAACCACCATCGGTTTGCCGATTTCTTCCATCACCAGTGCTTTCATCACGCGCACCTCGCTTTCAAATGTCTGTAATCAAACAGGACGAACGGGAGCATAGAGCGGCCGCCGCTTTTCGTCCAGAGATTCCGACCGCATGGCGGTTGATCGCGCGCGTTGAACTACGCAAGGA
>JBOHWM010000434.1:0-5565 GCA_050736555.1 Binataceae bacterium (SeqCode) | reverse complement strand
CGCCGGCGGGTGCCACCTATCCATCGATTTCCGCCGAACAGATCGATTTGGGTGAAGGCGATCCGCTGATGGACGAAATCAGCGCCTTCATCCAAAGCGTGCGCACACGTACGCCACCCAAGGTCAGTGCGGCTGATGGGTTGCGCGTAATCGAGCTAAGTGAGCGTATCCGCAATGCCATCACGGAAGAAGGAATCAACGCGGCATTCCATGCCGACGGCTAGAAGAACGCTCGCGTTTGCTCGGGACTAATTGCACCTGCGCGGGGTTGACGTATCGGTCCCTATCGCGTGACGATGAGTGTCAGCTTTGTATTTTTCAGGAGATTGTAATGAACGGACGCGTGCGTCTTCGCTCCGCCTTCATCACGGCGGCGGTCTCGGCTTTTGCTGTGATCGCGCTTTGCGGATGTGATAAGAATATCGTCAGCCTGTCTTCGGCATCCGCGGAACCAGGCTCATTTAGCGCGGCAAACACGGCGGATTGCCTGCCTGATGTCACGTTAGTGGATCAATATGGCAAGCCCGTGCCCTTGCCCTCTTTGAAAGGGCAGCCGGTGTTGATCGATTTTATCTACACAACATGCCCGACGCTATGCCCGTTGCTAACGGCCAAATTCGCGTCAGTAGCGAAACTCCTGGGCAGGCAGCTTGGCACCAAAGTCACGCTGGTTTCAATCACGCTTGATCCGGGGCATGACCACCCAAAGCAATTGCTTGCCTATGCCAAGTCGCATGAGGCGGATCACAAGGGCTGGCTGTTTCTTACCGGTACACCGGCGCAAGTTGAGAGCGTGCTCGCGGTTTACCACATAAAACGTCAGATTAATCCCGACGGTTCGATTGGCCATGTCGCTGAAGGCTTTTTGCTCGGCCCCAACGGTCATCAGGTGCGCCAATACGACACTCTCCAGGTCCCACCCAAAATCGTCACGAGTGATATAGGTCGCACCTTGGCGCCAGGGTAAAGCCGTCATTTTCTGCCTCTGTTTCGCATTTGTCAGGCGGTACCGAGCAACGCGAGCGCTCTTCCTACCGTTGGCATGGAATGCCACGTGGTTTTCCATCACAATCTCACTCCGATGCAGCCGGAGACCGCAGCCGCTGGCGATAGCCAAGTTCAGCTCGTTCGAAAGCGGCGCGTGATGATCGTCGCGGGCGAGGCCTCGGGCGACCTCCACGGCGCCGACCTCGTCGCGCGTATTCTTGAGCGTGACCCGCGGTGCGAAATCTTTGGCATCGCAGGTTCACGGATGCGCGCGGCGGGTGCACGAGCGCTGATCAAAACGGAGGAGATCGCCGGGTTGGGATTGGCCGAACTGAGTTCCACGATTCGCTTGACCGTCGCGGCTCTCCGCCGCTTGCGCGCAATCCTCCGCAAGCAACCGCCCGATCTGCTGATCGTAATCGACTACGCCGAATTCAATATGATCCTGGCCGGTATCGCCAAGCGTGCCGGCGTGCCGGTGCTATACTACATCCTGCCGCAGGTATGGGCATGGCGGCGCGGCCGTGTGGGCAAGTTGATCAGACGCGCCGATCGGATGGCGGTGGTATTTCCGTTCGAGGCTGAGCTCTATCGCCACGCCGGCGGCCGCGTTGACTTTGTCGGCCACCCGCTATTGGATCGTGTCGCCCTCGAGCGGAACCGTGCCGAAACTCTGGCCCGTTACGGATTTCCGCCACGCACGCGTCTGCTCGCAATTTTGCCCGGCAGCCGCCGGGGCGAAATCAATTGTCTCTTGCCGCCGATGCTCGAGGCGGCGGGGGTGTTGTGCGTCGATCATGACATGGTGCCGGTGGTGGTACTGGCGCCCACGCTGGTGCCGCGTGATCTTGAACGAGCCGCGGGGCACGCCTTGGATATTCGCGTGGTGGGCGACGATGCCTATAGTATCATTGGAGCGAGTGAGCTTGCCTTGGTTGCATCAGGCACGGCGACGCTGGAGACGGCGCTGCTCGGCTGTCCCATGGTCATTGTGTATCGCATGTCGCCGGTGACCTATGCGCTGGCGCGGATGCTGGTAAAGGGGGTGGACTTTATCGGAATGCCGAATATCCTCGCGGGGCGCCGGTTAGTGCCGGAATTGATTCAGTCGCAGGTGAACGCGCGCAATTTAATCCGCGCTGGCGAACCGATGCTGAGCGAAACGCTTCATCGGGAGACCGCGGCGGCACTCGCTGCCCTGCGCAACCGGCTGGGAACCCCCGGCGCTGGCGGCCGTGTCGCCGATATCGCGTTGGAAATGATGGCATGAAGCTGAAGCTGACGCCGCTTAATCGCCGCCTGCTCGGCTACCTGCACCGCTATCTATTGCCGTACGTATTGATCCTGGTTGCCGCGATGCTGGTGCTAAGTGCCACCAACGGCGCCATCACGGTACTGATCAAGCACTTCATTGACCAGCTCGCGTCCTCGAAGAACCTGGTTGTGCTGAGGACGCTTTCTTTCGAAATACTGGCGCTGTTTCTGATTCGCGCGGCGGCGAATTTTGGCTCCGATTACCTGACCGCGTACGTTTCGCAAAAGGTCACGCTCGACCTGCGCTCAGAACTGAACGAGCGCTTGCAGAATCAGTCGCTCTCGTTTTTCAATCGCACCGCAACGGGCGTGATGATGTCGCGCGTCATTAATGACGTGCAAGTGACGGTAAATGGCGCGGTTAACAGTCTCTTCTCAATTTTCGGCGAGGGCACTTCGCTGATCGCGGTGCTGGCCGCCGCCTTCTACATAGACTGGGAGTTCGCCCTGACCGCGTTCGTGGTCTTTCCGGCGGCGGTGTTGCCGGTAGTGGGATTCTCGAAGCGGATGCGCAGGATGACCAAGGATGCGCAGAAGCAGTTGAGCGGCCTCAACGTGATTTTGCAGGAAACCTACCAGGGCAACCGCGTGGTCAAAGCTTTTGGGATGGAAGAGTATGAGCGTTCGCGGTTCCATCGCGAATTGCGCCGCCTCTTCCGCATCTACATGCGAGTCGCATGGATCAAATCGATCACCGGCCCGATGATCGAAGTGATGGGGGCGTTCGCGATCGTGGCCGTGATCTGGTGGGGAACGACGTCAGTATTGGCAGGCACTCGCACTTATGGCACCTTCGGCGCCTTCATTGCCGCGATGCTGATTATTTACCGGCCGTTTAAAAGCCTGAGCAAGACCAACAACAGCATCCAGCAGGGTTTGGCGGCGGCCGAGCGCGTCTTCGAAATGATGGATGCGCCGGCGGAGGTGCCGGATGCTCCGAATGGACTCGGGCTCGAACGCCGTCCTCACTCCGTCAGCTTCGTCAACGTGAGTTTCCGCTACGGCGACGAATGGGTATTGCGGGATATCGACGTGGAAATTCCCGCCGGTCAGATTGTCGCGCTGGTCGGGATGAGTGGTGGCGGCAAGTCGACTATCGCCGACTTGATTCCGCGCTTTTATGATGTGCAGCGCGGCCGCGTTGAGATCGATGGTGTTGACGTGCGGCGTTATAAACTTGCCGCCCTGCGTTCCCAGATTGGACTGGTCACGCAACATACTTTTCTCTTCAACGATACGGTGCGCGCGAATATCGCCTACGGCAGTGCCGATAAAGGCATGGACCGCATTTGCGAGGCCGCGCGGCTGGCCAACGCTCACGATTTCATCGTGCGCCTGCCCCAGGGCTATGACACGGCTATCGGTGAGTTGGGCGTGCGGTTGTCGGGCGGTGAGCGGCAACGGCTTGCGATCGCGCGCGCATTGCTAAAAAATGCACCAATTCTGATCTTGGACGAAGCCACTTCCGCACTCGACTCCGAAGCCGAGCGCTCGGTGCAGGAAGCGCTGGAATATCTGATGGAAAACCGCACCACATTGGTAATCGCACATCGGCTGTCGACCGTACGCCGCGCCGATCGGATCGTCGTGCTGGTACGCGGGCGCGTGGTCGAGGAGGGCACGCATGAGCAATTGCTGGCGCTGGGCCAGGAATACAGCAAGCTCCATGGCTTGCAATTCATGATGCCGGCGGAACTTCCTTCGCGAGAATTGCCGAGTTGACGAACGATCAAGGCGAATGCGATACGTTTTGCCGTTGTAAGGAGCCGCTACGCGGTTTTTTCCTAATATCCTTCACGATCCGAGCCTGCGCTACGATTTGAGCAAAGAAGCGATTATGCCCGCGCCTTATGTGAAGCGTGCGATGCGCTCTCGGGCGTCGGCGGCGATGCTGGGTGCGGCCTACAATGCTTTGTGGTATCCGGCGTTGCCGTTTGTATTGATGGCCACTGCGTCCACGGCGGCCGGCCGTCGCGAGCGGTTGGGGTTGGCGCGCGCGGAACTTGGAAGCGGCCGCTTTCGCTTGTGGGCGCATGCGGCCTCGGTGGGTGAAATCGAAGCGGTGCGCGGTATTGTCGCGAGTTTGCGCCGTGAGTTCCCGTTTATCGCGGCGCCGGTGGTTACAGCGATGACGGCGGCCGGGCGTGACGCGGCGCGGCGGCGCATCCCCGAAGCTATCAGCTTGTTGGCGCCCTTTGACTGCCGCAACACCGTGCGAAATTTTCTGGCGGCGGTAAGACCAAACCTGGTGCTTATCGCGGAAACGGAAATTTGGCCCAATTTTTTCCTCCAGTCGGCTCGTGCGGGAGCGAAGATCGCAATCATCAATGGCCGTCTGTCGGAGCGCGCGATGCGCCGCTACCATCTGGCGCGGCCGCTTTTTGCCAACGTCCTCGAACAGGCCGATCTGATCCTTGCGCAGACCGACGATGACGCCCGCCGTTATCGCAGCCTGGGCGCGCCACCCGATCGGCTTGCCGTCACTGGAAATACCAAATTCGCGGTTGACCCGGGTGCCTCGGTGTTGCGCCCGGCGCTCGAGCGATTTCTTGCGGGACGGCGCATTTTGATCGCCGGGTCAACCGCACCGGGCGAGGAACGGTTGGTGCTCACCGCCTATGGGCATCTGCGCGAGCGTTTTCCCGGTCTCTCGTTGATTATCGCGCCCCGCCATCTTAATCGCGTGAGTGAAATCGAAGAGGACTTGCGTTCAAGTTCATTTAACTACGTGAAGGCCAGCGCTCTCGAGCAACCCACGGAGGCCGTCGGCACTGACGCGGTTCTGCTGCTCGACACCATGGGCGAGTTGCGCGCGCTTTATCGTGGCGGCGCGGCTGCGTTCGTTGGCGGTAGCATGCATCCGCCGCGAGGCGGTCAGAATCTGGCGGAACCCGCCGCGGTGGCAACACCGGTTTTATTTGGGCCCTATTATCAGAATCAGCAGAAAACCGGCGACGCTTTGATCGCGGGCGGCGGCGGCCGCGTGATCGCCGACGCGGGCGAGCTCGAAAGTGCCTGTGCCGAGTGGCTTGGCGATGATGATGCACGCGCGCAGGCGGGTCAAAACGCCCGGCGGGTAATCGAGCGCATGACGGGCGGAACCGCGGCGACGGTAGAGTATCTCAGGAAGCTGATAGGAACCGCCTGAGATGTACGAGACGCGGCGTAGCCGTTCATTAATCGAACGCTTGTGGGAGACACCACTTCCGCCTTCACGCTGGCCCTTGTGGCTTCCACTCGCACCCGCCGCTGCCGCTTTCATCA
>JBOHWM010000433.1:0-7381 GCA_050736555.1 Binataceae bacterium (SeqCode) | reverse complement strand
TTCCGGGGGTAAGGCCAAGTGACTGCGCGCGCGGGGGCGGGCGGAGTGGCGCGTGGGCGGAGGCGGCGACGGCGGGTGTCAGATGCGTGTTGTGATGAAGCGCGTGCGCGACTTCGACACCCTGGTGGCGCGCAGCGAGAAGGAAGCCCTGATCCTCGAAAATAATCTCATCAAGCAGTACAAACCGCGCTACAATATTCGTCTCAAAGACGACAAATCCTATCTCAGCGCCAAGATCACCAATCATGCTTGGCCGCGTATCACCGTCACCCGCCGCATTGTGAAGGACGGCGGCCGTTACTTCGGCCCCTTTGGTTCGGCTGACGGCCTGCGCGAAACGATCGATGTAATTCGTAAGGTCTTCCCCTTGCGCACTTGCTCCGATGCGGTATTCCGCAACCGCTCGCGACCGTGCATCGAATATCAGATCAAGCGTTGCCTCGGCCCTTGCTGCTTGTCAGTCGACCGCGATGAATACGAGCGCCATTTGCGCGCCGCGCAAATGCTGCTCGAAGGGCGCAATCTGGAATTGCTGCGCGAGCTTCGGGATCGGATGAAGGCGCATGCGGAACAGCTTGAATTTGAAGAAGCGGCGCGGATGCGCGACCGCGTGCGCGCGATTGAAAAGACCGTCGAGCGGCAGACCGTATTACATCATTGGGGTGGCGATCAGGACGTCTTCGGCCTTTATCGCGAAGGCGGTTTTATCGAGGCCATCATCCTGATGATTCGTCATGGCAAGCTCACCAGCACCCAGGGCTGGAGTTTCGAGGACCAGGAATTTCCCGACGAGGACGTGCTGGCCGATCTGTTGACGCAATATTACGCTGGCGCGCGCTTCGCCCCGGACGAAGTGATTATGCCGGTCGAATTGGAGGATGCCGACGTTCGCGGCGAGTTGCTGAGTGATCGGCGTGGCAAGAAAGTCGAATTCATTGTGCCGCAGCGGGGCGACAAGCTGCGGCTGCTCGAGATGGCGATGGATAACGCGCGCCAGAGTTTCGCGGCGCGGCGCGACAACGAAAACATCCGCGAGAAAATGCTTGATGACCTCCGCGCCAAGCTTCACCTGCGCAACACTCCCAAGCGGATGGAGTGTTATGACATCTCGAATCTGCAAGGCTCAATGGTGGTGGCCTCGCAAGTGACCTTCGACGAAGGCGTGCCCAAAAAGGAATTGTACCGGCGTTATCGGATGCGCACGGTCGAGGGCCAGGACGATTTTGCCAGCATGTACGAAGTCCTGACCCGGCGGCTCGAACGCGCCCTGCACGAGAACGAATTCCCTGACTTATGGGTGATCGACGGTGGCAAGGGGCAACTCAATGTGGCTGTCGAGGTGCTCAAGGAGCATCATCTATTCGACCAAATCGACGTCGTTTCGCTGGCCAAGCAGCATGTGCTCAATGATCCACGCGAGCGCTCCGTACTGAAATCGGAAGAGCGCGTGTTTTTGCCAAATCGTAAGGATCCACTTGTGCTGCCAAAGAATTCGACCGCGTTGTTCCTGCTGGTAAGGATTCGCGACGAGGCTCATCGTTTCGCGATCACGTACAATCGCGAGCTGCGACGCCGGGCGCGCTTGCGCTCGGTGCTCGATGATATCGAGGGGATCGGGCCAGTGCGCCGGCGGGCGCTGCTGCGCCATTTCGGCAGCCTGAGGAGAATTCGCGAAGCTTCGGTCGAAGACATCGCCAAAGTGAAAAGCGTCAATGAGGAACTCGCGGCGGAAATCCGCCGCCATCTGGACATGATGGGCGTGTTGCTTGATCGCGTCGAGCAGGCCGAACGCGAAGAAGAAAGCGAAGGCCACGAATACCTCGACTACGGTGGACAGTTGGAATTGCTTCTCCGCGAAGACCAAGCCGAGGAGAGCATTGCCGATGAGCAAAAACCTCCAACGTGACGTCTGACAGATTATGCTTGGATAACCCTGAATCATCCGTTTATGCACATAGCTGAGCACTCTTTGCGCTAATTACCGCTGTCTTTCCGACATTATTCCCTATAGCTTAACTTGAGACGTTTAGACGTCGAAGGGGGGCGCGTTATCGCCGCGGCGGCGTCGGAGGGCGCGGTTGCTCTCGCGGAGCGGCTGAAGCCGTATCTGGAACCGGCCGGGTTCCAAGAACGGGAGATATGGCTGCTCACGCGGTTTCCGCCGATTTACAGCGTCACCCTGGCTGTCGTAGCCGGCGATGCGATTGGCAATTACCGCATCGCGCTTCCGCTGTGGTTTGCTCTGATCCTGGGGCTGGTTGGCGCGATTGCCTTTATCGTAAAGCGGCCGGCGGTGGCGACCGGCCTCGCGTTATGCGCGATCATGGCCGCCGCCACAATACCCGCCGCACGCATACTGAGTCCGGAGCGCGGGCCCGATTCGCTTTATCGCTTCGCTGACGCGGCGGCGATTACCGTGAAGGGACGGATCGTGCGTGCGCCCGAGCATCCGGGCGAAGATCGCACCTATCTTTTCGTCGATACCACGACCGCCGCACTCGAATCGCATCGTTTCAAGCCCGTTTCGGGCCGGCTCCGTATCACGGTTCTGGGTGATCGGCACTATTTGGTTGGACAATGGATACGCGTGACCGGGCGTATTCGCTTCCCCCGCAACGACGGTAATCCCGGCGAGTTCGACTATCGCGCATATATCCTGCGCCAGGGGGTTGCCGCGACGATGTTTGCTGGTGGCGACCATGGCCGCGCACCGGCCATCACGATTGCCGGTTATCGTCGGATTTTCCCCGATTCGGAAATTCAGCGCGTACGCGACCGTATCGGCGACTTCATTGACGCCAACAGTAGCGGCGACGCGCGTGCCGAGATGCGCGCGCTGGTAATCGGGGACCGTGGCGCCATCACCAGACAATTGCGCCAGCGCTTTTCCCGCACCGGCATGGCGCATCTGCTCGTAATTTCCGGTTTGCACCTGGGCTTTGTGGCCGCCGCCGCATTTTTTGTCGTGCGACTGCTGATGGGATTTTTCCCGACGCTGATGGCGCGTGGTTATGGAAACAAAATCGCCGCCGGCGGCGCGGCTGTCGCCGTGGTCTCGTATGGCTTGATCGCGGGTCATCACGTATCGACGATGCGGGCGCTCGTGATGGTGCTGTCGTACACGTTGGCAATCATGATTGACCGTCCGCGCGAGGTCCTCGCCAGCCTGGCCTTGGCGGCGCTAATAATCTGCCTGGCGCTGCCGGGCTCGACCGCCGATATCGGTTTTCAACTTTCGTTCGTATCGGTTGCCGTAATCATCCTGGGCATGTCACGCTTCGCGCGATGGTGGCGTGGACGGTATCAGCCGCTTGGGGTTCTTGTAGGGCAGGGACGCGGTGTTGCCGCATTGGAATGGATTGCCGGTTATATCGCGGTGTCATTCTGGGCAATGTTGGGGACCGCTCCGCTCACCGCTTACCACTTCAATCAGTTTTCCCTGGTGGGACTGGCCGCCAACGCGGTCGTAGTTCCGGTGATGGGGTTGGGTGCGACAGTGTGCGCGCTAAGTGCGGCGGCATTGAGTTTTATTTATGTGCCGCTGGCGCGCGAAATGCTTTTTCTCGCGGTCTATTTGGCGAATATCGGAACAGCGCTCGCCGGATGGTTCGCGCGCTGGCCGATGGCGTGGGTGCGCGTCTTTACCCCTACATTACTCGAACTGGCGCTGGCTTACGGCTTGTTGCTGCTGTGGCTATGCTGGCCTGCGCGTGAACGCGCGTCCGTCACGTCCGTAGCCGCCAAAACAAAGCAAGCCGCGAACGAGCCTGCCGTATCCGGTCGCGCATTCGCGTCGTTCGAATGGCGGCTGATTGGGCTGGCACTGATGCTCACGGCGCTTATCGCGGACGCCGGCTGGTGGACTTGGCAGCGCTATTTTTATCCCGACTTGCGTATCACGTTCTTGTCGGTGGGCGAAGGCGATGCCGCCGTCGTACGGTTTCCCGGTGGGCGTGTGATGCTAATCGACGGCGGCGGGTCCTTCTTCGGCAGTTTTGATCCGGGCGAGCGCATCGTCGCCCCCTACCTGTGGTCAAGACGGATTATGCATGTCGATTACATTGCTTTGAGCCACCCCGATCGTGACCATTTTGGCGGGTTAATATTTATCGCGCGGAATTTCTCGCCGTCGCAATTCTGGACCACCGGGGTCACCAGCAACGATGCGAGTTACACGGAGTTGCTCGACGCGATCAAGCAGGCTGGCACGCATACGCAGTTGGTGGACGCGAACACGCCGATGCTCCTGATCGGAGGTGCACGCGTCCGATGTCTCGGACCACCCGCGGGCGATGCCGGTGAGAATCATAACAATACCTCGATGGTGTTGCGGATGGACTATGGCCACGCCTCATTTCTGTTCACGGGTGACCTGGAGGCCAAGGGCGAGCGCGAGTTGATAGAGAGCGGCGCCGATCTCAGCGCCACGGTGCTCAAGGTGCCGCATCATGGTAGTGACACGTCTTCGACCCAGGAATTCCTCAAGGCGATACAGCCTAGAGTCGCGGTAATCTCGCTCGGCTACCACAATCGCTTTCATTTTCCCGCGCCCGAGGTGGTTGGCCGCTACAAAAACGATGGAATCCTTTTGCTACGTACCGATCAGGACGGTGCGGTGATGGCCGATGACAGCGCTCAACACTTACGGCTCTGGAGTTGTCGGACCGGCCGGGTGAGAGTCGGAAGATAAGCGGTAGGACCTTGGCGGGTATCCTAATTCTCTGAACCGGTCCCGGCGATCACGCCGTGAACGTGTGTGCGATCTCGCGCCCGTGCTCCAACGCAAGTTTTTAAGTCCGCTGACTTTATTCGTTCGGCTCGCTGAGACTGAATCGAATCTGGAGCGGATTGGATTGACATACGATTGGTTTAATTGCGATTAAACTTATCAGCAAGTACTTGCATTCTATAAGTTAATACTCTACCGTTTAGCTATCCAGGCGGTGGAGGTGCGGCATGAGGCTATCGGTTAAACGCTTTGCAGTTGGCCTTGCGGTGAGCTCGACGGTGATGGCTGTCCTTTTCCTGACCGGCGCGCAGGCGCAAGATCAGGACTACAGCATCGATCGAGCGATGAAGTCTCGTCCGCCGATCACTCAGGTCGCGGGTACTTGGATTGGCACTGACAATGTCGACGACGGCGGCGGAGGAACGGGCTCAGGACCGATGGCTCTCGATCTCACACAGAATCAGAAAAAAATTGGCGGCACATTTAATGTCACGACCGGCGATGAGACGCCGGATGGAACGGTCGTAGGGAAAATTAACGGTAATATTCTGAACCTCACATTTCACGCCACTAGCGGCGGCAAACGGAATTGCAGCGCTAAGGTCATGGCAACAGTCGATGGCAACACTATGTCCGGCACATTCCTAGTAGTTGGCGGTCAACACTGCAAAGGCAAGGGAACATTCGATCTTCAAGAGCAGTAACACGGCCTGAAATCTAGCGCATTCTCTTCTCTCATGATCGCGTTTCACGTGAAGCAAGCATTGAAACGAATGCTTGCCGCTATGGATCGTCTCATTTGAGTCGCATCTGTTACGGTTAATCAGCGATATTCCCATCTCTCGGTTGACGGCTCAAGCCGCACTGTGGAAGACTCGGTTTATGGGCAGCGCCGGCACGGCGTTGCTTCATTTACGTTTCCAGCACGGCTTTCAATCGTTCGGAGGAAATCTGATTAATGGCTGAGCAGGCAAAACAGCAGACCGTGGAGCCAGGGCCTCGTCCCATCCTTCCATTTCTAAAGTTAGAACCCAAGCCGCATCTGGTCGGTACCAAATGCTCGTGCGGAGCGCTCTACCTGGATGTGAAACGTATCGCGTGCTCGAAATGTGGCTCGACGGGCCCGTTCCAGCAAGTGGAACTCTCCGACAAGGGTAAAGTCTGGGTCTTCTCCGTGGTCCATCAGTCGTTTCCCGGCATCAAAACGCCGTACGTGACCGTGATCGTCGACCTACCGGAAGGGTTGAGCGTGCGTTCCAATCTGGTCGGCGTCGACCCGGACGAAATTGAAAAGAATCCGAAGCAGGTTTTCGGCATGCCGGTGGAAATGGTGACGTCGGTCGTCGCCAAGGATCGCCAAGGCGCCGATGTTGTGGCGTTTCAGTATCGGCCGAGCAAGAGTTAATATTAGAGTTAATAATAAAGAGCGTGAACCAAGTTTCCCTTAGTGAGCAGCTAAGCGGCAGGAGGATTTCAGATGCGTAACGTTTATGTTCTCGGCACCGGCATGATCAAGTTCGGGCGCTATCCGGAAAAAACCGTGCCGGAACTGGGCGCCGAGGCCGCCATTATCGCACTCAAGGATGCGGGTATCGAGATCAAGGACGTGGAGATGTTCGCCTCGGGCAATCTTTACCAGGCCAATGCGATGGTTGGTCAGCGCATCCTCCAGCAGATAGGGCAGACCGGGATTCCGGTCATTAACGTCGCTAACGCCTGCGCCACCGGGTCCACCGCGTTTCGCGAAGCTTATCTAGCGGTTGCGTCCGGTATGTACGATATCGCGATGGCGGTTGGCGTTGAGCAGATGGGCAAACAGGGACTGCTCGGCGGTGGTGGTGGCGGCAGCGATCCGGCGTACGCGACCGAAGGGCGATTGGGCTCGGGACTGATGCCGGCGGTATTTGGGCAGGCCGGTGTGGAACATATGCGCAAGTATGGGACGACACTTGAGCATTTCGCCAAAATCTCGGTGAAATCCCACAAGCATGCGACCAAAAACCCGTTCTCGCAGTACCGCAACGAGATAACGCTTGAGGACGTAATGAACGCCCGCATGGTCGCCTATCCAAATACGCTTTACATGTGTTGCCCGACCGGTGATGGCGCGGCCGCCGCGATCCTGGTCTCCGAGGACAAGCTGAAACAGCTTGCGGGTGGACGGAAACGCCCGAGGGTTGCGGCCTCGGTGCTGACCTCGGATCCTTGGACCGAACGTGATCTGACACTGCCCGACGTGAGTACGCTGACGCGCCGTGCCTCTAAGAAGGCGTACGAAATGGCGGGTGTTGGCCCCAAGGATATCGATCTGACCGAGTTGCACGATTGCTTCGCCACGGCTGAACTGGTGCATTACGAAAACCTTGGCCTCTGCGGCGACGGCGAGGCGGGCAAATTCATCGATGAGGGCGGCGGCAAGCATCCGGACCTCGGCGGCAAATCGCCAGTGAACGTCTCTGGTGGCCTGCTCTCCAAGGGCCATCCGCTGGGTGCGACCGGTGTCGCGAATATCTGCGAAGTCGTGTGGCATCTGACCGAAGACGATCGCGCCAAACAGCGCCAGGTGCCAAACGCCAAGGTCGGCCAGGCGCACGTTATTGGCTTGGGTTCGGCCTGCACGATTCATGTGCTGACGATCTGATACGTTCGGAT
>JBOHWM010000432.1:0-3936 GCA_050736555.1 Binataceae bacterium (SeqCode) | reverse complement strand
CTTCGGCATCTTGCCGTCGCCTTCGCCGATAGCGACCACGCGGTCGATCCGCAGCTTGGGCAGGATGCGCTTGACCAGTTCGACGTAGCGATCGCCAACCAGCAATACCTTGGCGCCGGCCGTATTGATCATGTATTCGAGCTCGGTATCTTTGGCGCGATAGTTGAGCGGCAAAAAGGTCAGACCGGCCTTGGCGGCGGCGTAATAACTGGCCACGTACAGGTGGGAATTGGTGTCCAACACCGCGATCACGTTGTGCTGTTTTAGTCCAAGGCCTTTGAAGATCGAGCTAAGCCGCGCGACGAGATCGTTGAGGGCGGTGTATGTGAGGCGCGCATTGCCAAAGACCAGGATTTCCTGATCGGGCACAATCGAGCCCGGAATTGAGATGAAGTTAACGGTATTCACAGGTCAAGTTACCTCCGGCGCGAGTTTCCTCCCATGGTCGGATGATCGCCCGCCACGGAAGAAATTCGCGCAAGTCTATGTGCCATACGTTGCTCAAGTTCGAGGCCCTCGGCCAGTGACGTATTCAAGCCTTCCCAGACGGCGAGCTTGGCCATCGCGACCCGCTCGCGCGGCTCGGCGGCGAGCTTCAGCGCGAGCGCCTCTGCCGCCTTAGCCAGTTGCCGTGAGGGAACAACGCCGGCGACCAAACCTACAAATAACGCCTGTCGGGCGTCAATCCAACGCCCGGTGAGACACAAATCGAGCGCCCATCCGAGACGCAGACGGCGGCTTGCCGTTTGTGTGCCCGCCACGCCGGGAACCATGCCGAGGCCGGTTTCCGGCAGACAGAAGCGCGCGTTGGATGCGGCAACCGCGATGTCGCATAACAGCACCATCTCAAGGCCGCCACCGACGGCAAAACCGTGGACGGCGGCAACCGTCGGGATGGGCAAGCTGCGCAAACGGCCCCAGACGTCGCGGCGAAAACGAATCCAGCGCGCGGCGAGAGGCGAGGGCGCCTGGCCGAATTCGCTCACATCGCCGCCGGTCGAAAAGGCGGCGCCGGCTCCGGCCAGCACCATCGCACGCACGTCCGGGTCGTCATGCACCGCGCCCAGCACTGCGAACAAATCATCGCGCATCGCGACGTTGTAGGCGTTGAATTTTTCGGGACGATTGAGTGTCACCAAGCCGACGCCGCCGCGTTTTTCGTAAATCACCGTAGCGAAACCGTTACGGTGATTGCCCCGGTCTAAACCCAGGTCAGTCGTTTCAGTCTGTGATTTGCGGATTATTGCGTTGCCAGGCGAAGTCTTTGCCACGTCCACATTCTAAATCAAAATGAACCGTCGTCTGAAGCGGTTGTAACCCGGACATACTCACGCACCGTGCGCGGTTGCCGGTCGTCCCCGCTCATAGACCACGCGGCCGCCAACGATGGTGATATCGACGGCAAGATTGAGCAATTCGGATGGGCTAAGGGTGCTCGGCTCGGCGGGCAGAACGATCAAATCAGCCACTTGGCCAGTTTCGATCTGACCGCCGTCGAGGCGTAGCAGCCGCGCCGCCGAGCTCCCGACCAGCTTCATCGCTTCGGCTAGCGTCAGGCGCTCGTCCAGCGCCAGTTCGTAGCCTTCTAATGCCACCCGTGCGATCGCCGTGCTGATTGCCGCCATGGGACGTGCCGGGGTAACCGGCGCATCGCTGCCGGCGGCGAGATTGACGCCCGCATCCAGCAGCGTACGGCCACGATAGAGGTATGGAATCAAGCCTGGTTCGCCCGCGTACTTGACGCCGCGATAGTACAGAAAGGCCGGATTAGTCACGACCCAGGCACCAGCGGCCGCGATACGGTCGGGGTAGTCGGGCGGAATTAGGCCGCCATGCTCGATACGGCAAAACACACGGGCGGTGATTTCAGGACTTAGCTGTCGCGACGCCATCTCTATCGCGTTCAGCGCCGCGTCGAGTTCTTCGATCTCGGTCGCATGAAAGGCGCAGTCCGCTGCCTGGGACATCGCGCGCGCCGTTAGACGCGCGAGCAATCCGGGCTCCCAATTCGTGAAGCCCATGAACTTGACGCCAGCCAGGGCAAAGCCCGCCGATTGTTCGTAACGGCGCATCGCGCCGAACGCCTCGATATGTTGTTGGCCAAGCATTACGGCGACGCGCTGACGGATTGCACCGCTGGCGGCCAGGCGCGCGAATACCGCGATATCCTCGGGACCGTTACGGACGGTTGCGTCAGTGAAGGCGGTAATACCGGCGGCGGCGAGCTCGCGGCTGTAAGTGCGGGCGCGGGCCTCAAGCTCCGCGGCGGTCACCAGCGGCAGGCGGGTTCCGAGCCATTCCTCCATCCCGGCCACGAAACCGCTCAGGCGTCCGTTGCTATCGCGGCCGATCCACGCTCCGGGCGGTGGTGAAAAGTTCGGCGCCTCAAGTCCAAGCAAATTTATCGCGCGGGTGTTGAGCCATGAGCCGTGAAGCGTCTGATGGCGCAGACGCAGCGGGTTCTTCGGTAAGGCCTGGTCGAGTTCTTCGCGCGTGGGCCCGCGCCGTTCGCGTATCAATGCTTCGTCGCAGCCGAACACCCGCAGCCAGTTGCCCGGTGGCGCCTTACCCGCCGCCACCCGCAAATCGGCCAGCAAGGCGCCGATGGTGCGGCATCGGCTGACCGCTACGCCGGACGCAGCCGCGGCGGCCTCCATGAAATGGATATGACTGTCGATGAAACCCGGCGCGACGGTGCGCCCACCAAGCTTGATCAGATGCGTGCGCGGGCCGACCGCGCCTTTCAATTGCGCATAGCGGCCGCGGGCAAGAATCCGTCCATTGGCAATCGTGACGGAATCGCTTTCGGGATGGCCGAGCACGACACCGTCGTGCAGGACCACATCCGCCTTCTCGGCCGCCATCACCCCGCCTTAGTCGAAAACGATTACTCTGGCGCCGCTGGCAGCAGCGGCGAAGCTAACCGCCGGTCTTTTCCATTCGTATTGGGAAATGCGTTAAATTTCGGAGGCGAACCCTTCAATCCGATGAAGGTAGCGGCTTGGCTTCCTTGATCTTCATCTCGCCCTCACAGCATTCGAGCGCCCCTGATCCGGCTTTGTTGCAAAGCACTTCAGTGCCGCATTTTTCGCACAAATACCGCTTACCCAGAACGTTAGCCATCTAAAGCTCCTTCGGATGAAAATGTTTCAGAATCGATCTGAATCGCGACCTCAAAACCGCGCTTATCTTATAATCGAGCCTTTAGTTAAACGGCAACTCGCTGACGGTCGCCCCAAGTTCACCGTCACGGTTCTCGATGATCACCTTTCGGCCTTCGCCCCATGCACTATGATGCAGGATCGAAAGTCCGATGACGCCGAAGCGTGGCGACGCCGTGACGCTAGTCAAATAACCGGCTTCCTTACCGTCCAGTTTGATCACGCCGCCAGTCGGAGGAATCTCGCTACCGGCGATGCGTAAACCGAATAAACGTTTTTTTAAAGCACCGCGTGCGGTCGCGCGTTCGATGGTTTCCTGGCCCAGGTAGCAACCCTTGCTGAATGAAATCGCGCGCTCCATGCGAGCCTCCAGCGCGATCGTCCGCTCATTGGTATCAACGTCCGGACGCGCAATTCCGTTCTCAATCCGAATGATTTCGAAAATATCATCAGTGGCGGCGGGCACGGCGGACTCGAGCAGTGCCTTGGTGAGACGGTCAATTTCGCCTTGGCGTCCGAAAAGCGTATAGGCCGGAATGCCCAGGCGCGGCAGGTTGGCAATCCAGGCGCGTGCATCGAAGGCGTAACGCCACGGCCGTGACGGTGGCACCGCCAAACCCATCAATTCCGCCGCTATCGCGCTTGCCCTCGGGCCTCCAATTTCGAGCAGGACAAGCTCTTTTGCCTCTTCCATCTCGACATCGTCGGCCACCAGCAGCCGTTCCAAATGATCACGCACCCGCGGCCAGGCGGAACGCTCGAGTTCGATCAGGAT
>JBOHWM010000431.1:0-14433 GCA_050736555.1 Binataceae bacterium (SeqCode) | reverse complement strand
GCGCACGCCTTTTTCGACAGATGGGATAAATTGGCGCGGAATCGCGCCTCCAACGATTTCATCGACGAATTCGAAACCCCCACCGCGCGCGAGCGGCTCGACCTTGAGCCAGCAATCGCCGTATTGGCCACGCCCGCCCGACTGTCTTTTGTACTTGCCCTGTGCTTCCGCACGGCCCTTGATGGTCTCCTTGTAAGGTACTTTGGGCGCCTGCAGCTCAACATCAACATTAAACTTCCGCTTGAGCTTTTCTACGGTTACCTCGATATGCATCTGACCGGTACCAGACAGGATGATCTCGTGAGTCTGCGCATCGCGATGCATTTCAAGCGCCGGGTCTTCCTCGACCAGACGTTGCAGGCCCAGCGAAGAACGCTCCTCGTCGCCACGCGTCTTGGGCCGAATCGCAAACGAGATGACGGGTGAGGATTTTTCTACTGCGGGATATACGATGGCGGCCTTCTCATCGCATAGCGTATCGCCCGTGGTGGTATCCTTGAGCTTGGCCACCGCCACAATTTCGCCTGGAATCGCGCTGGTGAGGGGCGCCTGCTTCTTGCCCTCAAGCCGCAAAAGCTGCCCGAAGCGTTCTTTGGTGCCGTGGGTGGAATTGAGCACCGCGCTATCGCTGCTGGCGTGTCCGGACAGCACCCTGAAGATTGAAAGTTTGCCCGCGAACGGATCGATGACGGTCTTGAACACCACGGCGGAGAACGGCGCGTTGGGATCGGGCAGACGCTCCGCCGGACCGGCTCCATTGGCGGCCTCCGCACCTTTCGCAGCCGGCCTTTCATTGGGGGCAGGCAACAATGCGTTGACCGCGTCGAGCAGCGGGCCGACTCCGATATTTTTGCTACCCGAGCCGCACAGGACCGGCGTCAGCTTGCATTCCAGCACGGCTTTGCGCAGGGCGGAACGTAATTCGTCTTCGTTCAGTTCTCCCTGGTCGAGGTATTTTTCAAGCAGCGCGTCATCGGTTTCCGCCACGGCCTCGCATAGCTTTACCCGGGCTTCGTCAGCCCGATTTTTGAGCTCTCCCGAGAGCTCCTCCTCCTTCGGCTTTCCGCTTGTGTCGGCATAGGTCAACGCCTTCATCGCGAGCAGATCGATAACGCCGTTGAAAGCCGCTTCTTCGCCGATCGGCAAGGTAAGTGCAACCGGTTTTGCCCCTAAAGCCTTATCCAAGTCGCCTAACGCGGCGTCGAAGCTCACCCGTTCACGGTCGAGGCGCGAAACAAAAGCCAATCGCGGCAGGCCCGATTGAATCACCCGCTCGAAAATCTTCTCTGATTCGACCTTCAAATCACCGCTGCCACTGGCGACAAAGATGACCGCATCTATCGCGCGCAATGTCGCAAAACAGTCGGGCAAAAATGCCGCGTATCCAGGAGTGTCAGCAAAAACGACTTCGGTCTTTTTCCAATTGAAATGATGAAATGATGAGCTAATAGAGATTTGACGAGCCAATTCTTCCGGCTCGAAGTCCATCTGTGCGGTACCGTCGTCGGGACGGCCCAGCCGAGTTGTCGCGCCGGCGGTAAAGAGCATCGCCTCGGCCAATTGGGTTTTACCGGTGCCACCCTGACCAACCAATGCGATAGTCCTTAGCCGCCCGATTTCCTCCACGGCCATAGCGCTTACCTCTAAAATTCGTGTGTCTACGTTAAGTTTGCTTCTCGCGCGGATTGTTGTCGCGGCAGCCGCGCGCTCCTACGGATTGATTGCTCCTCCTCGATTGCTATGTTGAGGACTCGTATGCTCCCTCGACGTTCACATCGCCAGCGATAATGCGCTTTAAGGTGCCGCCGTTTTCGAGTAGCAAAGCACCATCTCCATCAATTCCTCTGACCACGCCCTCGATCCGTGTGTCTCCGTCGACAATCACGACTCGTTTGCCGGTCAGGGCCGAATATCGCTCCCATAACGGCCGGACTGCGGCGAAACCGCTGGTTTGCGTCTCCACATAACGCTGGTCAAGGCGCTCGAACAGAGCCTCGGCAAGCGCGATCCGATCGCATCGCCGCGCGGTCGCGATCCGGACCGAAGTCGCACGATCACGCAACTCCGGTGGAATATCCGACAGTGCGAGGTTGACGTTGAGACCGATGCCGAGCAGAACGCACGTCAGTCGCTGGCGCGCATCAGTTACCACCTCGGCGATAATGCCGCCGCTCTTGCGTCCGTTGAGCCAGATGTCATTAGGCCATTTTAACGCGACCAATCCAGGGGCAACGGTCTCCAGCGCTTCAGCCGCCGCCACTCCGGCAACCAAGCTTAACCGTGGGACTTCGGCCAGCGGCATCGAGGGCCGCAGAATCGTGGTGGAATAGAGATTAACGCCGGGCGGCGAATGCCAACGCCGGCCCATCCGCCCACGTCCCGCGTTCTGGCTCTCGGCGACCACCACCGTGCCTTGCGCGGCACCCTGCCCCGCCAATTCAGCGGCGACCTGTTGCGTGGAGTCCACCTCATCAAAGTAGTGAATACGCCAGCCAATTCGGCCCGGCCCACCGCTTTCGATTTCAGTGTATGGATTACGCGCCATGCCCAGTGTCCAACGCGGACAGTCTAAGCTTACGTCGAAAGCCCCCGCAGCCGTCAACAGCGAGCGCCAAGGATGACCGCGCGTATCCGGGATGCCTTCGGATTATAAACGGGTGGGGTTCATGCCACTTCGATACGCATGCTGAGGTCGGCGGCCTTGGGTGAATGGGTTAAGGCACCGACCGAAATCAGGTCCACTCCCGCCTCGGCCACTTCGCGCACGTGCGTGAGCGTGATCCCCCCCGACGCTTCGAGTACCACGCCGGCACCGGTCAGCGCCCGCGCCTGGCGCATGTTTTCGGGGCTCATATTATCCAGCAGGATGGCGTCGGCGCCTGCTTGCGTGGCCTCCTCGACCTGCGCCAGCGTTTCGCATTCGACTTCAATTCGCAGCGTATGCGGCGCAAGGACACGCGCGCCGTCAAGCGCCTTGGTAATTGAGCCGGCGGCAACAATATGGTTTTCCTTGATCAAAACACCACTATCCAGACCGAAGCGATGGTTGGTGCCGCCGCCGACACGCACCGCGTATTTTTCGATCGCACGTAAACCCGGATGGGTCTTGCGGGTGTCAATGATACGCGCGCGGGTGCCGGCAATCGCGTCAACGTAGCGGCGTGTCAAAGTCGCGATTCCAGACATAAGTTGCGCAAAATTGAGCGCCGTGCGCTCGCCAATTAGAAGACCGCTGAGGCTACCTTCGATTTCCATGGCCAAATCGCCGGGCGTCAGCCGCTCGCCTTCATTGACAAGCGCGAAGCGGGTTGGATTGACGTTCGCCAAGGAGAAAACCGCTTCCATAATTGGACCGCCGCAAAACACGATACCGTCGGGCTCTTTTACGGTGACACGGGCTTTGCCCAAACGGCCCGACGGCACCGTAGCCGCCGTGGTGATATCACCCTGGCCGACGTCTTCGGCCAGCGCCCGTCGGATCAGGTCAGAAAGATCGAGCTGCTCGAAGAGTTCCATCCTCCAAATGTCTCAGCTCATCCAAGTTGCTGGATTTGCGTGAGAAGCAACTTTTCCTGCGCCTCCAGGCCGGCGATCTTCTCGCCAATTTCGGCCACAGTTTCGGCACTTGCCTTGGCGCGAAAGCCCTCGTTGGCGTAACGGCTTCGATGGCGGCCGAGATGTATTTTCACCTCGTCAAGTTTTTTTTGGAGCATCTCGCGGGCCTTGTCGAAATCGAAATTCTCCGGCGCCGCGACGCCGATCTCAGCCCACCCCAGCGGTGAGAAGACCACCCGGCCCGGATGGGCTGCGGAGTCCGCCAGCACCTCCAGTCGTTCAACCTTGCCCAGTATCATCGCGTAATTCTTCCAGCTCTCAAGCGCGTCGAGGTCTCCTGCGGTCTGTCGCAAAACCGCTGTGACGCGCTGGCCGGGATGATGTCCAATCAAGGCACGCAGCGAGTTCACCGCCTGGGTTGCGTCGATACAGCGGCTCATGGCGCCGGCTTCTTCGGACGAAAGCAAGCTCGTGCCCGCTGGTTCCGGGAACTTGGCCACCGCCAGATGCGCTGGCAAATCCGCCGCATCGAGATAGGGCCGCAATGCTTGCCAGATCTCCTCGGAGATGAACGGCATGAACGGATGTAGCAAACGCAGCAGGCGGTCGAAGCAATGTGTCAGGACATAGCGCGCCGCCGCCCCGCGCTCGCCGCCCGCTTTTAGCGCCGCCTTGGAAAGCTCGATATACCAGTCACAGAACTCATGCCAGATAAACTGGTACAGCACCATCGCGGCGGTATTGAATTCATAAGCGTCGATTGCGGTGGTGACTTCACGCACCGCATGGTCCATGCGGCTGAGGATCCAACGTTCGGCCAAGTCCAGCTTCGACGCTTCAACTGGCGCCAAGGGCTGCGGCGCGTCCGCCAGATTCATCAGGACGAAACGCGCCGCGTTCCAGACCTTGTTCGCAAAGGCACGCGATGCGGCCAGCCGCTCATCGGACAAAATCAAGTCGCGGCCCTGAATCGCCAATTGGGCCAAGGTGAAACGCACCGCGTCGGTGCCGTAGCGATCCATGATTTCCAATGGATCAACCACGTTGCCGCGCGATTTCGTCATTTTCTTGCCGAATTTATCGCGTACCAGCGGGGTGATGTAGACGTTCCGGAAGGGAACGTCATCCATGAATCGCAGCCCCATCATCATCATTCGCGCGACCCAGAAAAAAATGATGTCGAAACCAGTGATCAGCAGGCTGGTCGGATAATACTTGGCCAAATCCCTTGTTTGCTCCGGCCAGCCAAGCGTCGAGAAGGGCCATAGCGCGGAGGAAAACCAGGTGTCGAGGACGTCGTCGTCCTGGCGCAAATCGCCGCCGCCACATGCGGGACACTGAGGACGACGTTCTTCCGCGACGATTGGAGCACCTGCGCATCGTTCGCACCACCAGGCGGGAATCCGATGGCCCCACCAGAGTTGGCGCGAGATGCACCAATCCTGCAGATTCCGCATCCAGGAGAAATAGGTGTTCTCCCAGAATTTCGGATGAAATCTTGTATGGTCGTGCTCGACCGCCTCGATTGCGGCGCCGGCCAGCGATTTGCCATTGCGGCCGGGTTTGTTGACGGCGACGAACCATTGTTCCGACAGCATCGGTTCGACGATTGTGTCGCAGCGTGAGCATACGCCGACCGCATGCGCATGCGGCTCGGTCTTTTCCAGCAACCCTTGCGATTCGAGGTCGTCGATCACTCGGCGGCGACATTCCTCGCGCGCAAGACCTTGGTAAGGTCCAGCTTCCGCCGTCATCCGCGCGTGCGTATCCATCAACGAGATTTGCGGCAGATTATGACGACGGCCAATCTCGAAGTCGTTTTGGTCGTGGGCGGGAGTGACCTTGACCGCGCCGGTGCCAAAGCCGCGCTCAACCACGTCATCAGCAATGATCGGAATCTCACGCCCAATCAATGGCAGCCGCACGGTCTTACCGATCAGGCGTTGAAAACGCTCGTCCTCCGGATGGACGGCGACGGCGGTGTCGCCCAACATCGTTTCGGGACGCGTGGTCGCCACTGTGATCGCGCCGTTCCCGGCGCTCAATGGATAGTGGATGTACCACAGACTTCCTTGCGTATCTTTGTGATCAACTTCGAGATCCGACAACGCCGTTTCGCATCGCGGACACCAGTTGATCAACCGCCGATCACGATAAATCAGGCCTTCGTTGTAAAGTTCAACGAATACCTTAGATACGGCGCGTGACAGTCCGGGATCGAGGGTAAAGCGCTCGCGGCTCCAATCGCAGGATGCACCCAAGCGACGCAATTGCTCGAGGATACGGCCACCATAGGTCTCGCGCCATTCCCATGCGCGCCGAACGAACGCCTCACGTCCGAGTGCATGGCGATTTACGCCTTCCTTGGCGAGCTCGCGTTCGACCACGTTCTGGGTCGCGATACCGGCGTGGTCCGTGCCCGGCAGCCACAATGTGTTATAACCCTGCATCCGGCGCGTCCTGACGATCACGTCATGCAGCGTAACGTTGAGGGCGTGACCCAGATGCAACTGCCCCGTGACGTTGGGCGGCGGAATAACGATCGAAAAGACCTCGCCGGGCTTGGCCGGATCGGCTTTGAAATAGCCGCGGTCAATCCAGAGTTGAAACCAATGCTCCTCGGCCGTTTTAGGATCGAATGTCTTGTTCAGTTCCAAAGCGTCTCAATGGGTTCCAAATGATAGATTTTTATCGCCCTCTTCACCCCGCTGCCGTGTATGATATGGTTCGCGACTGATTTTACCAAGATATCATTCATGCGCAGCTCGCGGGCTCGCTTGTTCGCTTCGCTGCGTCTCCGCGGCTTGAATTGTTGCGCGCTGACCGTCAAACTCTTTCATTCAACCGCGAGAGTGGCGGAATGGCAGACGCGCAAGGCTCAGGACCTTGTGAGGGCAACCTCGTGGGGGTTCAAGTCCCCCCTCTCGCACCATCCGTTCCCATCATGTCTGGACGCGGGCCGCTAAACTACCGCGCCACCCCGGATGTTGGCGCCTACGTTAACGCGTGTGCGGCGGTGATTTGAAGCTATCGTTGATCATCGCGACTCATGCGCGGCCTCACTCGCTGGTGCGCCTGATTGATAGCCTGATGCCGCAACTGAGTTGCGGCGAGCACGAAATTATCGTGGCCGAAAACGGCACGCCAGCACCAGTTTCGCTCTCGTGCCAGCATTTCCCGATTATCCATCTGCACGAACCACGCCCTGGCAAATGCCGTATTCAGAACCGTGCTATTTCGCAGGCGCGCGGTGACATCATCGTATGCCTCGACGACGACCTGACCGTCTCGCCGGGCTACGTCGCGGCGGTCGAGGATTTTTTTGAAACTTATCCAAAATTCGCCGCGATGAAGGGACGCATATTGGCGGCTGAGGATCCGGAAGACAAACTCGGGCGCCAATTAGCGGCCTACTTGGATCTGCCCATCGCCGACCACGGTGACGAAGTAATTGAAGTGCGCGGCGTGCTCGGCGCGAATATGGCATTTCGCAAAACGGCGCTGGATCGCGTGGGACTCTTCGACGAACGGCTGGGACCCGGAGCCGCCGGCCATGAAGAGGAAACCGAGATGTCCCAGCGCCTGAGGCGCACCGGATTTCGCATCGGTTACGCACCGGCCGCGCTGGTCTATCATGACGTCGAGCCGTCGCGTGCCGACCGTGCGCGCTTCCTCAGGGTCGCTCGCGAGCGCGGCTACTGCCGCACGCTCCATGAGCGGCATTGGCGCGCCAAGGTTACGATTGACTTGATGCTCGCGGCGATTCGCTATCTCAAAGCGCGCACCACCAAGGCCGGCCCTGAGCGGATTGCGCGGGAGGAAAAGCGGCTTGAAATCATTCTTGGGATGCGTGATGGCTTGCGCTCATTGCGTAATAGGAGCCGCGCCACCGCTTCGTCGGACACGGACGTCGTCGCCGATTAGGCGCACGCGCGAATTTATAACAAAGTGGGGGGGCCAGCCGCCCCAGTCCTCTCGATGACCTATGATGACAGCGAATAACCGTGGGGGATGTCGGAAAAGCTCTCGTGCAATCAAGGTTGGATGTGGGTTAGACGCGCTACATCGGTAAGCAGGGCCAATATCTGGCGTTTACCCATTGTCACAGCAAGATTAACGGCCGCGCCCCGTCGGAAGCCGACCTCCAAGCCTATTTTCGCGTCACGCCGCCCACAGTGCACTCAATGATTTTAACTTTAGGGGCCAAAGGCCTGATTCACAGGACTCCGGGGCAAGCTCGCTCACTGCGCCCTGTTGATCGCACGCGAGAGCCTTACTGACTTGGAATAGATTAGTCTTACCGTCGAACTTGCGGGCTGACGTTTAATCAACGCGTGCAAGGGCAATCAGCGGTGGGCGCGCTGTTCGAGCTTGCGTATGCGCTGGTCCTGGTCTTTGGTCTGTACCGTGATACGATCATCAAAGCGCTCGAATTTGCGCATCAGGCTGGCCAGCGATTTATTGGTTTGCTTGAGGCCGGCGTCGATTTTCTTCAAGGAGTCACCGGAAGCCGAGGCGGCGCCGCGCGCCTCTTTACTCGCGAGTTCATCGCTTTGCGGAGCGGCCAATTCCAATCGCAGCCCTTCGCCCTTCGCACTGACTTCTTTGATGCGCGCTTGAAATTGCGTCGCGGTCCGTGCCATTTCGCTCGCGCTTTCGCGTGCTGTCGCGGCCTCGGCGGCAATTTGATCGCCCAAATCTCGTCGCGTCGTCGCGATACTCTCGCGAAACTCGACGCGGGCGGTTCCCAACGCTTCGCCGACACGAATCATCTCGGCGCCGAGGTCGGAACGAGTGTCCATCACGGCTTCACGGTTCTCCGCGATACGATCCGAGAGAAAGCGAATCTGGCGCCCGACTTCGGTGAATTGGCCGACGATCTCTTCGCGCAAGGCTTCGAGCCGCCCACCGAATCCCGAGACCGCTTCCAGCACCAGGTCAAAACGCGCTCCGAGTTGCTCGAGCATCGCACCCACCTGGTTTACCGCCGCTTCAGCCGCTTCGTTAGCCACTTACTCCCCCTCTTCTGAACACCCGCCCTAATGAATCATCGCGAAGATACGGTCCCAGCGTACCTTTCCTAACAGCGAAGAGCTATCCGCGTTCCATGACCAGTAGATAAACACTGCCCGCCCTTCGACGTGATCAACGGGCACAAAGCCCCAGAAACGGCTGTCATAGCTGCGATCGCGGTTGTCCCCCATCATGAAATAATCGCCGGGCGGTACTTTCACCGGGCCAAAAAAATCACGCGGCGTCCCCGGCATCCGATCCGCCTGTGGTACACTAAAACGGGCGTGTGAGTCAGGCACGCGCACGTCGTTCAAATAAAGCCGGCCAGCTTTGATCTGCACGGTGTCGCCTGGAATCCCAATCACGCGTTTGATGAAGTCCTTGGTTGGATCGGGCGGAAACACGAACACCACCACGTCGCCGCGATGCACCGGCTCCAAGCGCCACAGATACTTTCCATACGGGATTTCGCCGCTCAGCGGTGTGAAGCCAAAAAAAGAATCGGGCAATCGAAATCCATAGATCAGCTTGTTGACAATGATGTGGTCGCCGATCAGCAAGGTCGGCTCCATCGAGCCCGACGGGATCTTGTAGGCTTGGATGAAGAATGTGCGCAGAATCAGGGCGAGGATGATCGCGATGACGAAAGCTTCGCCGTATTCGCGAGCGGCGGATTTTTCCGCTGTTGGCTGCGTCGAAGGAGCTTTGTTGGGCAATTTGCGAGCAGGTTGAGCCACGCGCACCTACTCCCCAACCTTGAGCAAGGCGAGGAACGCCTCCTGCGGGATTTCCACCCGTCCGACCTGTTTCATCCGCTTTTTGCCTTCCTTTTGCTTCTCAAGGAGCTTGCGTTTGCGCGTGATATCGCCGCCATAACATTTCGCGGTAACGTTTTTTCGGAGCGCTTTGACCGATTCGCGGGCGATAATCTTGGCGCCAATTGCGGCTTGAATCGCCACTTCGAACATCTGGCGCGGAATCAACTCGCGCATCTTTTCGCACAAGGCGCGACCGCGTTCGTACGACTTGTCCCGATGGACGATCATCGAGAGCGCGTCCACCACCTCACCGTTGATGCGGATATCCAATTTAACCAGAGACCCCGGACGGAAGTCCAGAAACTCGTAATCCAACGAAGCATAACCGCGGCTCGCCGACTTCAATCGATCATAAAAATCGAACACGATCTCCGCCAGCGGCATTTCATATTGCAGAATGACGCGCTCGGGGCTGACGTAGCGCAAATCACGCTGCGTGCCGCGCCGCTCTTCACACAAACGCATCACCGCGCCGAGGTGCTCATCCGGCAGATGGACCGACACCAGCACGAACGGTTCCTCGATAGCTTCGACCAGGTTTTCGTCCGGCAGTTGCGCCGGATTGTCAACCATCAGAGTCTCACCTGCCGCGGTACGTACGCGGTACGCCACCGTCGGCGCGGTGATAATCAAGTTGAGCCCGAATTCCCGCTCGAGTCGTTCCTGCGCGATGTCCATGTGCAGCAGGCCGAGGAAGCCGGCGCGAAAACCGAAGCCCAACGCCTGTGAAGTTTCCGGCTCGACCACGAGGCTGGCGTCATTCAGACGCAATTTGTCGATAGCCTCGTGCAAGGCGCCATATTGATTGGCTTCGGTCGGATAAAGCCCCGCGAAAACCATCGGCTTAAGCTCTTTGAAACCAGCCAACGGCGCGGCCGCCGGCTGTTCCGCGTCGGTTAGTGTATCGCCCACACGCATATCCGTGACCATTTTGATACCGGCCACGACGAATCCGACCTCACCGGGCCCGAGCGCTTCAGCGCCCTGCTCATGCGGCGTGAAAAACCCCAATCGCATGATTTCGCCGCTCTTTTGCGTCGCCATCAGGCGCACCTTCATGCCGCGGCGAAGTTCGCCGTCGAACATTCGTACCAGCCCGATTACGCCTTCGTATGAGTCGTACCAACTATCGAAAATCAGCGCCCGCGGTGGCATGCCGGCCGTGGCTTTCGGCGGCGGGATGCGCGCGACGACCGCTTCCAGCACCTCCTCGATACCGACACCCTCCTTGGCGCTGGTCAGAATCGCGTCGGCGGCGCTGAGCCCAATCACCTGCTCAATCTGGCTGCGCGTGCGTTCGATGTCAGCTCCAGGCAGATCAATCTTGTTGATCACCGGGACGATTTCGAGCCCATGATCAAGCGCCATGTACACGTTGGCGAGGGTTTGCGCTTCGACTCCCTGGCTGGCGTCGATCACGAGTAGCGCGCCCTCGCAAGCCGCGAGACTGCGCGAGACTTCGTAGGCGAAATCGACGTGGCCGGGGGTGTCGATCAAGTTCAACACATAGGTGCGGCCGTCTTTGACATAGTTAAGCCGCACCGAGCGTGCCTTGATCGTGATGCCGCGTTCGCGCTCCAGATCCATCGAATCGAGGAATTGTTGTTTGAGCTCGCGTTTGGTCAACGCGCCGGTGCGTTCCAACAAGCGATCGGCCAGCGTCGACTTGCCGTGATCAATATGCGCAATGATGGAGAAATTGCGAATCAGTTCAGGAGCGGTCATCGAGTATCACGACGGCAACGGTGCGGGTTCGGCGCATTGGGAAGCCCATCGGACGTCGCGCCGGATTACCATGGCGCAAATAATAGCATGGCCTCAAGCCTCTTGCGCCAAGCGTTCTTTGAAGTATTGAAATGTGCGCCGCAGACCTTCTTCGAGCTGCACTTCAGGACGCCAATTGATTTCACGCGCCGCGCGCGCGGGCGTGATGACCGAGCGGCGTTGTTCACCGGCTCGCGATGCCACATGGATCGCCGACGCCTCAATCCCGGCGGCACGGGCCAACGCGCGATGGAGTTGATTGACGTCGGTTTCGACTCCGGTGCCGACATTCAAGGCCCCCGAAGATGAGTCAAGCGCGGCAAGATTGGCGCGCGCGACATCGCCGACGTAAACATAATCGCGAGTTTGGCGGCCATCACCCACGATTGTCACCGGTTTGCCCGCTAGCATCTGTGCGCAAAAGATTGCCACCACCCCGGCTTCACCATGCGGATCCTGTCGCGGACCATAAACGTTCGCATAGCGCAGCGCGACGTAATCGATACCGTATTGGATCTTGTAAAAATACAGATAGGTCTCAGTCGCGTTCTTTGCCACGCCATAAGGGCTTACTGGGCGGCGCGGATGGTTTTCGTCACACGGAAAGACTTCCTGTTCTCCATAGATCGCGCCACCGGTGGAAGAGAAGACCACGCGGCGTACTCCGTATTGGCGCCCCGCTTCCATAAGATGGAGAAAGCCGACCAGGTTGACTTCCGCGTCGAAGGCCGGGTCGGCAACCGATTTGCGCACGTCCATCTGGGCGGCGAAGTGGAAAATCACTTCCGGCCGTTCGCGCGCGACCACGTCGATAACCGCGGCTTTATCCCGCAGGTCCGCCAGATGGAAGCGCGCCTGAGGATCAACCTGGGCGCGTTTTCCGGCCGACAGGTTATCCAGCACCGCGATCTGATGAGAGCCGGAGGCGGCCAGCGCGTCGACCGTATGCGAGCCGATGAAGCCCGCGCCGCCGGTTACGAGAATGCGCATGACAACTCCATCGCAAGCCATATGCGTGCGCAGCTTGAACTCGCGTCAATCATGAACAACGCCATTTTCAGTTCAGCACCGGCTCGCGGCCAATCGAGTAATATTCGAATTCGAGCGCCTTCATCAGTGCCGGATCATAAAGATTGCGGCCATCGAAGATGAGTGGCCGCTTGAGCGCGCTTTTGATCCGTTGAAAATTCGGATGACGAAATTCGTTCCATTCCGTCAGGATCAGCAGCGCGTCCGCGCCCTCGAGCGCCTCGTAATTGATCCGATGGTAGCTGACGCGTGAGCCGAAGAGCTTGCGCGCGTTCTCCAGCGCCTCGGGGTCATGCACTTGCACGCGCGCGCCCGCCGCGAGTAATTGCTCGATCACCACCAGCGACGGCGCTTCACGCATGTCGTCGGTGCGAGGTTTGAAGGCAAGCCCCCAAACCGCGAAGGTGCGCTTTTCAAGCGCGCCGAAGCGCGCCTTCACACGCTCGACCAGGAGCCGCTTTTGCAGCGCGTTGACCTCGTCGGTCGCCTTCAACAGGGTAAAGTCGAGTTTGTGTTCGGCGGCACTGTGAATCAGCGCCTGCACGTCCTTGGGAAAACATGAACCGCCGTAGCCGACGCCGGGAAAGAGGAATTGCGATC
Organism: Binataceae bacterium (SeqCode); assembly: GCA_050736555.1. Classification (GTDB taxonomy): domain Bacteria; phylum Desulfobacterota; class Binatia; order Binatales; family Binataceae; genus JBOHWJ01. Next base: position 1,654 of record JBOHWM010000431.1, on the reverse strand, counting down.
CGATGCGCCGGTCACTGCCCATCCCGCGCCGCACGTCGTTGATCTCGGCACCCACCGCCTCGCACAAGTTAGCCATTTGGTTGATAAAGGAAATACGCAAGGCGAGCATCGCGTTGGAGGCATACTTGGTGAGTTCGGCCGAGCGCGGATGCATCACCAGCATGGGATTGTCGGTACGCAAAAAGGGGCTGTGCAGTTCGCGCAAAATCGCGGTTGCGCGTTCGCTGCTGCTGCCGATTATCACGCGGTCGGGGCGCATGAAATCCTCGATGGCGGAACCTTCCTTGAGAAATTCCGGCACCGAACAGACTTCTATCCGATGATGATTGGCAACCCGCCGGGCAATCTCACAGACGCGATCGTTGGTGCCGACCGGCACCGTGCTTTTGACCACGATCACATGGTAGCCGACGGCCGCCTTTGCCACTTCTTCCACCGCACGGAAGACGCCGCTTAAATCCGCCGCTCCGGAAACGCTCATTGGCGTGCCGACCGCGATGAAGGAAACCAACGACTGACGCACGGCGGGAACCAATTCGGTGGTGAAGCTCAGGCGCCCCTCTTTGAGGTTGCGCCGCACCAACTCCTCCAGCCCCGGCTCGTAGATCGGCACCTGGCCACTATTGAGCTGCGCAATCCGTGCCTTGTCGATATCAACGCAGATTACCTCGTTACCGCTCTCGGCAAAGCACGTGCCGCTGACCAGGCCCACATACCCGGTACCCACCACTGCGATATTCATGTGGCGTCAGAACTCCTCTTTGATCACGTAAATCGGTTTATCCTGTGACTCGTGATAGGTGCGCGTCAACATTTCCCCCAAAAGCCCGAGGCTGATGAATTGCACTCCCACTACGACCAGCAAAACCGCCAATAAAAGCGCGGGGCGATTAGCCAGTGGATCCCGCAGCACCAACTTCTCGAATACCAGTATCGCTGTCCATAAGCCGCCAACGCCGCCCAAGGCGACACCGATCAGGCCGAAGGCCTGGATCGGCCGAGTTGAATAGCCCGACAGAAATAATACCGTCACCAGGTCCAGCACCGTACGCACAATCCGGCCCGGACCATATTTTGAGTGGCCCGAACGGCGCGGACGAAAATTCACCTCGACTTCGGCTATCCGGGCGCCCTGCTCGGCGGCGATCGCAGGCACGAACCGGTGCATCTCGCCATAGAGCATCAGACTTTGCGCGAGGTCGCGGCGATAAGCCTTGAGCGTACACCCGTAATCGTGCAGCATCACGCCGGTCATCTTCGAGATGATGGCATTGGCCGTAAGTGATGGAACGCGCCGGAGCACACGCGCGTTGCGCCAGCGCTCGGTACGCCAGCCGCTGGCGAGGTCGTAACCCTCGTCAATCTTGGCGATAAGCTTGGGAATATCGGCCGGATCGTTCTCACCGTCGGCGTCGATCGCAACCACGATCGCGCCCGTGGCGCGGCGCAATCCGCATGCGAGCGCGGCGGTTTGACCCGAATTGCGCGCCAGGCGAATCACGCGGACTTGCGCATCATGGCCCCTGATACAGCGCAAAACCTCCGTGCCGCCGTCAATGCTGCCATCGTCCACGAACAGGATTTCGTATGAACGGCCAATTTTTTTCAGAACCTGCGTTAACTCCCGATGTAGTGGAGCCAAGTTGTCCCGTTC
>JBOHWM010000430.1:0-4232 GCA_050736555.1 Binataceae bacterium (SeqCode) | reverse complement strand
ATCAATGCCTCCGAAGGGCGGCAAACAAAAGTTGATGTGCAAAGCGCCGGTCCAACGCGGCGCTGGAACGGGTCGCCCGGGCGGAGCCGCACTCGGCGCGGCGAACGAACGAGTCCGCGACGTGCGTTAAGAATCTTGAGACGCGCGCGGACGCGAGCCTTACCTGCACATCGCCTTCCGCACGCACCTGCGCGGCATGGAAAGCGACTCGGACTTGACTAGGCGAGGTGTGGGCGTGTCTTTTGGCTAGGCGTGCCCGTTCGCGGTACACAAGCGGCGCTGGACACCGAAACTAAAAAGGCTATCCAAGGAGAACCGCGGCCGCCGAAGGTATGAACCACAGGGCCGCACCCATCGCATAACCGCGACCCGCACCTTGCAATTTTGTGGTCCAGCATGGCTGATCTTGAACACCGGCGTGCCCGGCTCACGAGCAGTCGCGATTTGGCGTCGCGTGTAAGCCGAGCAGGCACAGAAATTAAGAACGCCCACTTTCATACAAAGCCGCTAAATCGAAGTCAATCTGATCGGTCGAAAAAAATCGACAGACTATGTATATCCAATCGATTCCGCGCCGGCTTCAAGGAGCCGCTGGCCCGTCAAATTAATCATAATAGCTATTGCGTATCATGGTCGCTGAGACGACTGGCTAGTTTCCTCCACCATCGTCATCGCCAATCGTGCCGTTGGCTTCGTCATCCTCCTCGCGTTCAGCCAGTCCGGCGACCGCGCGCACGCGTTCGCCCTCGTCGAGCTTCACCAGGTGGACGCCCTGCGCGTTGCGGCCCGTGATGCGCACTTGTTTGACGCCGAGACGGATGACCTTGCCGCCGTCCGTGATGAGCACCACCTGGTCGTCGGAGCCAACCTGCCGCACGCTTATCACCTTGCCGGTGCGCTCGGTCACGTTCATCGTGATGACGCCCTTGCCGCCGCGATGGGTCAGGCGGTACTCGGCCGCTTCGGTGCGTTTGCCGAAGCCGTTTTCGGAAACCGTGAGCAGCGTCTGGTCCTCGCGCGCGACCGCGACGGAAACCACTTCGTCGTTGACCAGCGTAACGGTTTTGCCTTCGCGAGCGCTGGCGGATTCGAGCTCCATGCCGGTAACGCCATAAGTCCCGCGCCCCATCGAACGAACTTCCTCTTCCTTGAAGCGAATTGCCTGTCCCTCGCGCGTCGACAACACGATCTGCTGATTGCCGTCGGTCAGGCGCACGCCGATGAGGGCGTCGCCATCGGCCAGATTGATCGCGATAATGCCATTGGCGCGGATGTTGCCGAATTGCTCGATTGGAGTCTTCTTTACTGAGCCCATGCGGGTGGCGAAGAACACGTACTTGCCGTTGGTCTCTTTGGGCATCGGCAGGAATGCCGAGAGCGTTTCGTCCTTGGCGAGACTCAGCAGGTTGGCGATGGATCGGCCACGCGCCGCCCGTCCGCCTTCGGGCAATTCGTAGGCTTTCTTTTCGTAAACCTTGCCGGCGCTGGTGAAGAACAGCAGGCGGTCGTGCGTGCCAACCGACACCAGATGCTCGACAAAATCCTCTTCGCCCGCGGACGCACCGATTTTGCCGCGCCCGCCGCGCCGCTGCATGCGGTAGAGTGACAGCGGGGTGCGTTTGATATAGCCGCCATGCGTGACGGTGACGAGTACATCTTCCTCGACGATCAGGTCTTCGATGGAAAATTCGCCCTCGGCCTCGACGATTTGCGTGCGCCGCTCGTCAGCGAATTCCTCGCGGATTTCGGTGAGTTCCGCCGCGATCAGCTTCATCTGCTCGCCTTCATCGGCAAGGATCGCACGCAGGCGGTTGATCGTGGCCTCGGTCTCCTTGTATTCGGCTTCGATCTTATCGCGCTCGAGCGAAGTCAGGCGGCGCAGGGTCAAATCGAGAATCGCCTGCGCCTGGATTTGGGACAGTCCGAAACGCCGCATCAGCTCGCCGCGTGCCTCTTCCGCATCCCTGGACCCGCGGATGAGTTTGATCACGGCGTCGAGATTGCGCAGCGCGATCGACAGGCCTTCGAGCACGTGCAGGCGCGCCTGCGCCTGGCGCAATTCGAATTGTGACCGGCGCACGATGACGCGTTGGCGATGATGCAGGAATTCGCTCAGCATATCGCGCAGGTTGAGTTCGCGCGGACGGCCTTCGTGAATCGCCAGCATGATAAGGCCGTAGCTCTCCTGCATTTGCGTCAATTTGTAGAGCTGGTTGAGGACGATCTTGGGCTCGGCGTCGCGCTTGAGTTCGATCACGATGCGCATGCCGTCGCGGTCCGACTCGTCGCGCAAATCGCTGATGCCCTCAAGGCGTTTGTCGTTGACCAGGTCCGCGATACGCTCGATGAGCCGCGTTTTGTTCACCTGGTAGGGAATCTCGCGCACGATGATCGAGGCTTTGGAGCTGCGCTTGTCGGTTTCTATCGCGGCCAGCGCGCGCATCGTCAGGATACCGCGGCCGGTCAAATAAGCCTGGCGAATCGCCGCGCGCCCGAGCAACTGGCCGCCGGTGGGAAAGTCGGGACCCGGAATGATATCGAGGATCTTCTCCAACGGAAGGTCGGGCTCGGTGATAAGCTTCAGCAACGCGTCGCAGATTTCGCCAAGATTATGCGGCGGAATATTGGTTGCCATCCCGACCGCGATGCCGTCCGAGCCGTTGATGAGCAGGTTGGGAATCTGCGACGGCAGCACGAACGGCTCCTCCTGCGAGCCGTCGAAGTTGGGCACGAAATCGACCGTGTCCTTGTCGATATCGGCGAGCATCCGCTCGGCCAGCCGCGTCAGGCGGCATTCGGTATAACGATAAGCGGCCGGCGGATCACCGTCGATTGAGCCGAAATTCCCCTGGCCATCGACCAGCGGGTAACGCATGCTGAAGGTTTGCGCCAGCCGCACCAGCGCGTCATAAACGGCGCCGTCGCCATGCGGGTGGTAACGTTTGAGCACCTCGCCGACGACGCCGGCACATTTGGAGTAGCGCCGTGTCGAGAGCAAGCCCTCGCGGAACATCGCGTAAAGGATACGGCGATGGACCGGTTTCAGGCCGTCGCGCAAATCGGGTAGGGCGCGGCCGATATTCACCGACATGGCGTAGTCCAGGTAGGACTGCCGCATGTCGTCTTCGATATTCAGCCGCGCCGGTTCGTTGCGAATTGGTTCGTTGCCGTTGGTCTCAGCCATCTTGATTCTTAATTACGAGTTTTTTATTTGTCATTCCGAACGTAGTGAGGAATCCCGGATGCTTAGTGCGTTTCGAAGATTTTTCCGGGATTCCTCACTACGCAGACTCCGCTCGGCATGACAAATGGGGCAGCACAAAGCCAATACCCCGAAGCGCCATGAGCGTTATTTCGACGGATCATTGTCACATAAATCGCGCCAATTCGGATTCATCGTTTCCACCAGGGCGATTTTCTTTGCGCGCGTCCATGCTTTGATCTGCTTTTCACGCTCTATTGCCGCCTTGATATCGTCGAAATCCTCAAAGTAGACGAGGCGGTTCACGTGATAACGACATGTGAAACCGCCGAGTATCCCAGCCTTATGTTCCGCTATTCGCCGCTCTAGATCGTTGGTCACGCCGATATATAAAGTGCGCGATAAACTTGCCGCAATATAAACACAATATTGTCGGCGCACCTCATCTTTCACTTAACAATCAGCCCCCGGTCTGCGCAGCCGTTTTGTCATTCCTAAACGGAATCTGCCCGGTAAGTAACCCTAGATCGAGAAGTTACGAAAGACATCCGGGATTCCTCACTGCGTTCGGAATGACAAACAAGAATTGCTCAAAACCAGATGAGCTAGCCAGTTTGATCCTAAGCGCTCGCATCAAACGGAAGACTCTTCACGAACGCGACGAGACTCTCGGCATCCTTGCGCGTAAGCTTCGTAGGGACACGGATCGATGGTTCAAGCCCGCCGGCAATCTGAAAACTAAGCGTAACAGCCCCGTTACGACCCGCTCCGTTTGCCTCGGCATTACTCAAAAGTTGTTCGACCATTGGCGGGCCGGAGCTATTCGCGACGTCGATATCATCGTCCACATCGTCCGCGAAGTCGCCACGCTCCCCGGTGGCCACCGCAGCGATTTCGTTTAACTTCCGAGAGAATTCAAATCGATTAGAATTGTGCCATCGCCCTGGGACGTAGCGACCCACCCCCACCGCTTCAAACTCGTGCAGCGCGTCCTTCACCCGCGGGTCGGGCAGACCGGTATGCTTGGAAA
>JBOHWM010000429.1:0-1752 GCA_050736555.1 Binataceae bacterium (SeqCode) | reverse complement strand
GTACCACGGCTTCATGATGCCGAGGGTGCCGAAGAAGCGCCCGAAGTTCTCACTGCCCAGTTGGCGGTCGAGAAAGCCGTAACGCTGCGCGATAAAGCAGGCCAGATACCAACTCGATGCGATCGCCAGGCCCAGAATCAGCGGTCCGGCCGTGATCAGCCGGCGCAACTCGCGCAGCCGTTTTTCCGCCACCAGGAAAACCGCCATCGCGAGCCCCGGCAGGATCGCACCCACCGGACCCTTGGCCAACACGCCCAGGCCAAGCGCCGCCGCCAACACGTAGCGCAGCCAATCCGCGCCACGCGCTTCGGTCGCAGCATTTTCGCCTTCATAGTCGCCGCGCGCCGACCCGCTGGCTCCCGGCGCAGGTACGCGCGGCGCGTACCACCACATGAAGACGAATAACGCCAGCGTTTCGTAAAAGCACAGCGTCATATCGACGCGCCCGATACGGCCCTGGCTGACGTACTGGTAGGCGGCGGCCAAAATCAGCCCCGCCAGCGCGCCGCCACCCGGACCGAGAAAACTGGTGGCGAAAGCGATCGTCAGAATCACTCCGCCGATCGCGTAAAGCGCCGAGGGCAGACGCAAGTTGAAGGCGGTGATCCGATGGATTCCCGCAATACGGTCGAGCGCGGTTGCGCTCCAATGGAATAGCGGCGGCTTGTACATCGGCGCGCGCCCGTTCTCCAAGGGAAACAGGATCGCGCCATGCTCGACCATCTGCTGGACAAAAACTCCCTCGACCGCTTCGTTGGCGCCGCAGACATCTGCCGCGCCGAGCCGATTGAGCGTCAACGCGGCGATCGCGACTATGATCGCGGCGAACAACAGCCAATCGCGCAACCCTATCCGGCGCTCAGCGGCCATAGTGATGCCACGTAACGGCCGGATAACCACCGCCCCAGTCCGGTATCTTCGTTTTGCAGCCCATCGCGGTGTTTCAGGATTCCGCTCGCCGCCCTCATTTTCAAGCGCCTTTTCCAGCGCCTCACCGTGGCTGCAAGGAGATTCGAGCAACGCGAACGCTCTTCCGACCGCCGACATGGAATGCCGCGACCGCCGGCATGGAATGCCGGCTCGCGGTGCTCGGAGCCTGTTGCGCGAATGAGCATCCGGACGGAATGCTGGCACGCGCGCATCCTCATGACGGGGACGCTATGGCTTGGCTCGAAACGATGGCGGCGATGCGTTTAGATCGGCTCTTCCGGCGAGATGGTCTCGAGCTCGGCATCGGCGGTCTCGGGGAAAAAACACCGCCCGCGGCACGTCCGCCAAACCTGTCGCCATCAAAAGCACTGAGACGGCAGGCCAATGCGAACCGATCACACGGTATAGGTTCTTGAATCAGGATTCGGTCGAGGGCGCGACGGCTCTAACGGCGTTCGCGCTTTTTCATCCGCACCGCGCAATTGCTCCAGCGGTTTTCCAGCGCACATTTCGTCAGGCCACGCACCGCGTGCAGCAAATCAATCTCGCTTTGCAGCAAATCGTTAGCTCCGCGGAGCTTGTCAATTTCGAGCTTGAGTTGGTCGCAACTGTCGCGCCAGTAATCGGCCTCCATGGCCTTACTGGTGAGCGCGGTTCGCAGCCGCCAAATCTCGCCCACAGCCGCGCCACATTGTTCCAGCGCGAGCGTTCGTCCGTCGCCGATCTGCTGCTGAAGCTGATTGAGTTCTTCGAGTGTCATGGCGGACCCTTCGATGCGATGGCCGCGCGAATTGATGCGTGACCCGCGCGCACTTGCACGCA
>JBOHWM010000428.1:0-8949 GCA_050736555.1 Binataceae bacterium (SeqCode) | reverse complement strand
AGGCAAAAATCGTGCTTGAGGAGCGCCGTGCAGTGTCACAAGTCTTATTACAGTGAATCAGCCAGCTCATGAGCGAATTGTATATGACACAGCCGCGAATCATTAACCCCGCGTTTTTCACCTACTTGCTCCGCACCTTTCGTTATGTGCAGCAAATGCTCGATCAACGCTGGGTCGGAACTCTCGATAGCCCATAGTGCTTTGAAAACGTCTGGGTCATCCGCCCGCCATTTACGACGGAATCCGCATTGGCGTGACCCAGATGGATCGCGATATTCTCCTCGCGCCTTTGCTCGTGCGAGTTGATTGCTCGGATACCTGAACCCCGACGTAGTTGTGAACTTCGACGTTAGTATCACCATTGGAGCGAACGCCCAGGCCGCCATCACTGGCGCAAGTCAGCGGCATAATGGCTTCGCTTCCGGCCTCGCCTATCAGCCTTGTCCAGCTGGCGAAGCGGCACATCGTTGGATGATCGACGATCGTATTATGATAGTGCGCGAGCGGAAGGGCGCATGCTCGGACGCACGGACATCTTTGAAGAGACTCAAGAGCATGGGGCGAAACTTGCACCGCTGAACCGAAGCCGTCGTCGGCGAACATTGATATGAGATCGCTCAAGGGCTGAGACTCGCCATCGACGAACATCCTAACGTGAAGAACCTGAGCACGCCAGAGGAAAACGGCAAACGCGGTAAAACGCCCGAAGATGAACTCGCGCTCGGCGGTTCAAGCGCAACGCCTCCGGAGCCGCACTGGGTGTCCCAGGACATCGTATGCCTGTTCGGCGCACGCGCCCTGCGCAGTGTGGCGCTCGGCTATATTGGCATAGTCCTGCCAATTTACCTGGCCGAACTCGGCTATAGTGCGGTCTACTTAGGCACCATGTTTTCGCTGTCGGCGCTGGCCAGCGCGATTATTGCGGCGTTGACCGGCGTTCTCGCCGATCGCCTCGGCCGCAAGCTGTTCATCGTCGTGATTCCGCTCATGATGACGGCCGGTTGCATTGTCTTCGCGTTCACGCGGAATTTCACCGTAATGGTTCTTGCCGCGTCACTCGGCACCTTCGGTTTCCCCGCGACCGCTGGCATGGGCGGCGGCTGGGGACCGTATTATCCCGCCGCGCAATCACTGATTGCGGAAAAGATCGCCGACCTGCAGCGCACCTCGGTCTTCGGCGTGCTGTCGTTCGTCGGTGTGGTCGCTGCGGCCCTGGGTTCGCTGCTCGCGGCAGCACCCGGATTGCTTCATCACTTAATCGGCATCTCGATGTTCGCCGGCTACCGCGCGCTGTTTCTATTCGCCGCGCTGCTCAGCCTGTTGATGGCAGTGGTAGTGCTGCCGGTGCGGGAATCGAGTCAAAGCGACCCGACGAAACCAACTACGCGGGCCAAAGCCGAATCTGCCAACCCGCCCCGAGAAGAGTTGCACAAGTTCGCGCCAGGCTCCGTGCTTGACCCAAAGCGCAAGCGACTTGGATTGTCGGCACCGTCATGGCGGCTGATAGTGCGCTTCATGATCACCAATGCCGTCAATGGGCTGGCGATAGGAATGCTCGGACCATTTGTGGTGTACTGGTTCTATCGACGCTTTGGCGCCAGCGCATCGGACCTTGCCCGTCTGTTTTTCCTGATAAACTTGCTCGCCACGCTGCCGTACCTGCTGGCCGGCCGCTTGACGCGCCTGCTCGGCACCGTCAGCACCGTTGCCAGCACACGCATCGTCAGCGCGGCGATGCTCTTCGTGATGGTCGTGATGCCGAGCTTTCTACTCGCAGCTCTGCTTTACGCCTTGCGCATGATCGCCGCCACTTTGTCGATTCCGGTGCGTCAATCATTTTTAATGGGCGTGATAGAACCGTCGGAACGCGCCAGTGCAGCCGGAATATCGAGCCTGCCAACTTCCGGGGCTCAGGCACTCAGCGCCTATTTCGCCGGCTTCATGATGCAGAACTTCGCCCTTAGCCTTCCGCTGGAATTGGCAGCCGTGCTACAGGCGATCTTCGGCGGGCTATATTGGATATTCTTCAAAGACATCCGGCCTCCCGAAGAGGAACATCGGGTGCCTGGTGTGATGTCCCAGTAATAAGCCTCACATTCCCACTTCCTCCTCAAACCACAACCACTGGCTATTTTATATCATGGTCGAATGAGTAACGACTCTTTTTCACATCACACTAGATGCCGATTACCAGGCGACGGCGAGCGCTTCCATCGCCGTCATGATCCTCGCGCGCTTTTCCTCCGGCGTTTTTGCATAAGAATTGAATTTGAACGCCGACGTCGTGATACCCGCCTTTTCATAGTCGCGCAGGCGTTTGATCCAATGCTCGGGCGGACCTGAAACAAAAATCGCGTCGATCATGTAGTCGGGCACTGATTGCAGAGCCTTTTTGCGGTCACCGCGATTCCACGCATCCAACGCGACGGTGGCCTCGCTCTCGTAGCCAATTTCGCGAAAGAATTTGTTGTATTGTGGCACGGTCAGATAGGCGGTCAATTCGCGCCGCAATTCCTCGCGCACGATTTCATGCTCCTGGTCGACCGCGACAACGATGCGGCAGGCGACATCGAGATTATCGGCGGGACGGCCTGCCGCTTTCGCACCTTCCTTGATATGCGCGAGCATTTTAGGAAAGGTCTCCGGCGTGATGAAGTTCACCACCACGCCGTCGCCAAGCTCACCCGCCAGCCGCAGCATCTTCTCACCCTGCGCGCCGACGTAAATCGGCGGTGGATTTTCGATTGGCGGGTCGAGCCGGAAGCCATTTACCTCCATCGTCCTCCCCTTCAAGGACATCTTTTGCTGACTGAAAGCCATCCGCAGAGCCGCCACGGTCTCACGCATCCGCGTCAACGGCAGCTTGTATTCGACGCCCATCCATTGCGTGGCGATGGTCGGAGTCGTGATACCCAATCCGAGCACGAAGCGCCCATTGGAGGCTTGCTGCACCGCCGCGGCCGACATCGCTATCAGCGCCGCTGGCCGCGTGAACACCGGCACGATAGCGGTGCCCAGGCGCAGCCGCTGAGTCACTGCGGCGGCTGTGGCCAACGGCGAGAAAGCATCGGTCTGATAGGTCTCCGACGACCATGCGTCGGTGAAACCGAGCTTCTCGGCATGACGCGCCAGTTCGATCACGTGATGGTTCAAAAAACCATCGAGCGGAATCGTTACCCCAAGATGCATCGCCACAGTTTGTTCTCCCTTGCACACCGCGTCGTGCGCGGCTCAGGTTGTCAGGTTTAATACTTCGGCAAAATGCAACGGATGGCGGTCCGGGCAGAAATGCCGAATTTGCGAGCGGCAGGCGAACCCATCGGCAACGATCAGCGCGTCAGCCGGGCTGTTGCGCACGGCGGGCAACAGCACCCGCTCGCCAATTGTGCGCGAGATTTCGTAACGCTCCACTCCATAGCCAAATGCGCCCGCCATCCCGCAGCATCCGGAGTCCGGCGACATCACTCTAAGCTCCGGGGCTTTGCGTAGAATTGCCAGTTCTCCGCTAAGACTCGCGAGTGCCTTCTGATGGCAGTGGCCATGCACGATCGCTTCGCCGCGCAGATCCGGCGGGGTGAAGTTGGGCGCCTCTTTAGCCAGGAATTCGTCCAACATGAAGGTTCGTGCGGCCAACGCACGCGCGTCGGAAGCGCGGGGAAACATCATCGGCAATTCGTCGCGGAACGTAAGAATACAACTCGGTTCGAGGCCTATTATCGGAACGCCGCGCGCGACATGGGGCGAAAGCGTTTTGAGCACGCCGGCCAGGCGGCGGCGTGCCACCTCGAGCATTCCTTGATCGTAGAGCGGCCGGCCGCAACAAAGATCGCGATCCGGAATGATCACACGGAACCCCGCACGTTCGAGCACCTGGACCGCCGCGATCACGACCGCGGGTTCGAAAAAATTGTTGAAGGTGTCGGGAAAGAGCATCACTTCGCTTATGCTCTCGATCGAACGATGAGTCTTGAACCATGCGCGAAAGGTCCGCGGCGCAAAGCTTGGCAACGCGCGCGACGAATGAATCCGCAACAGGCGCTTGGCCGCATCACCGGCAGCGCTGGCAGCGATTCGATTCGCAAGCCGCGGGAACATCGAAGCCGCCCAGGCAAACTCGTGGATACGACCGAAGAAATGCGCGTCGAGGCCGCGCCGATGCTCGCGGTAGAAACTGGCCATGAACTCGGCCTTGTATGCGGCCATGTCCACCGACGCCGGACACTCGGTCTTGCAACCTTTGCACGACAGGCACAATTCAAGCGCTTCGTAGACCTCTTGCTGGGCAAAACCGTCGCCCAGTAGATCGCCGGCCAAAGCCTCGTGCAGCAGATGAGCGCGACCACGGGTCGAATGTTTCTCCTCATGGGTCGCCATGTACGACGGACACATCGTCCCCGCATCGGTCTTGCGGCATTTGCCAATCCCGACGCATCGCAAAGCCGCGCCCGCCAATCCGTCATCGGCGCTGAAATCAAAATGGGTGCGGACCTGCCGCGGACTGTAGTACGGGCCTAGACGCAGGTTCGAATCGAGTGGCTCGGCGGCAACAATCACGCCCGGATTCATCTTATGATCGGGATCGAAAATGTCTTTGAATTCACGGAAGGCATCGATCAATTTGGGACCGAACATGCGGTCCAACAATTCGGAACGCGCCAGTCCGTCGCCGTGTTCGCCCGAGAGCGAACCGCCGAATTCACTCACGAGATCACCGATTTCAAGCATCGTGGCGCGAAAGTTGGTCACCCCAGCCGCACTGGTCAGGTCGAAATTGATCCGGCAATGGATGCATCCCTCGCCGAAATGACCGTAGTAGATCGCGGCTTCGAGGCGATGGCGTTCGAGCAATTTCACAAAACGCCGCAGATATTCGCCCAAACGTGCCGGCGGCACCGCGCAATCTTCCGCACCCGGCCAGGTACGCGCATGCCCAGGCATCAGCGCGCCCGCACCCAGGCCCGATTCGCGCAGACGCCACACCGCGCCTTGTTCAGAGGCGTCGAGCAATACGTTGACGCCCGTGCATTGCTTTACATCGTTGGCCTCGTTGCGAAACGCCTCGGCGGCGGCGCGCACGGCGTCATCGCTGTCGCCCGCCAATTCGATTAGAAGAAACGCACGCCCGCTGGGCAGCAGCTTGACGGCGTCGAGCCCCTTGGCACGGGCGAAATCAGCCAGATGCGCGTCGAAGCCCTCGAGCGCTTGCGGCTGATGCCGCAGCATCCAGGGCATCTGGTCAGCCGCGACAAACACGTCGTCGAAGCCGGCCACGATCAGCGCAAGCCGTTTCGGCCGCGACGCAAGCTTGACCGTACCCGCCAGCACGATACCGAGTGTGCCTTCCGAACCGACCATCGCACGCGCAAGATTGAAGCCTCGCTCGGGCAACAACTCGTCGAGGTTGTAGCCGGAAACCCGGCGCGGAATTTTCGGGTAGCGCTCACGGACCAGGTCGCCGTAGCGGCCAATCAGGTCTTGCGCTTGCACATAGATGCGCGCCTCGCGGCTGCCTTCCACAAGATTTTTAGAACTGTCGCCGCTTAGAGATAGGCGAGTACCGTCATAGAGCAGGACTTCGAGCTTCTCCAGATTCTCGACGGTCTTGCCATAGGCCGCGGAATGAGCTCCGCAAGAGTTATTGCCAATCATTCCGCCGAGCGTGCAACGATCCTTGGTCGCAGGGTCGGGAGGGAAGAAAAGGTTGTACTGGGTCAACGCCTGATTCAGATGTGCCTGCACCAGGCCCGGCTGCACCCGCGCCAACCGCCGCTCCGCGTCAATCCCGATGACCGCATTCATGTATTTGGAGAAATCGATGACGAGCGCGGCATTAGTGGTCTGGCCGGCCAGTGCCGTGCCGCCGCCGCGCGCCAGCACCGGTACCGCGTTCTCACGCGCCAGCGCCACGGCCCGGACGACATCCTGTTCGTGACGCGGAACGATCACGCCGACCGGAACACGCCGATAATTCGAAGCGTCGGTCGCGTACAGCGCCAGCGAACCGGAATCGAAACGCACCTCGCCTTCAATTGAACGCGCGAGCTGATCTTTAAAGGAAGCGAGAGAAGCCATTGCGCGACCAATTGTAGTTCAGATGACGCGCACTGGTCACTAGGCGGCGACAAATCGCGCCGGATGACTTGCCAGGCAGGCTGTTGATAAAGCGCAGCCTGCCACCTTTATCTCCCCGCAAAGGAATGGGAGAGAAGGTCCACGACAGGGATGCTCTGCCTACTACCGTGCGCGGTTCAGGCCGACGGCGGGACGATCGCAATCTTGCCCGCGATCGTGTTGGTCTCCATCAATTCCTGTGCGCGGCCCAATTCCTTAAGCGGCATCACCTCGCCCACCACGGGCTTAATCTGGCCGCTCTCGACGAACCGCATCGCATCGATCAGCTCGCCCTTGTTGCCCAAATGCGAGCCGAGATAATTCTGCTGCTTGTTCCACAACAGGCGGATATCCATATGCGCGTCGAAACCCGAAGTCGCGCCACACGTCACGATAGTGCCGCCCCATTTGAGACACTGCATCGAGATGGGCCAGGTATCGGCCCCGGTATGTTCGAACACGATATCGGCGCGACGACCGCCAGTGACTTTGCGCACTTCCTGAAAGACGTCGTGTTTTTTTCGATTAAGGGCGAATTCGGCGCCGAGTTCGCGGCAGAGATCGAGCTTATCATCGCTGGACGCGATTGCGATCGCGCGCGCATTGAACAACCTGGCAACTTGCAGGGCCATCACGCCAAGTCCTCCCGCCGCACCCCATACCAATATGAAGTCACCGGCCTGAATATGAGCGCGCGTTACCAGCATGCGCCAGACCGTGACCAGCACCAGCGGAATAGTCGCGGCTTCTTCATAGGACAGGTTTTTCGGCTTGGGCAAAACGTTCACCGCCGGAACCTTGCAGTATTCGCCGTGAGCGCCATCCAGCGGACCGGTCTGAAACCCCCAGATAAGGAAATCCTTGCAGAAATATTCCTCGCCACGCGTGCAATAGTAGCAATGACGGCAGGCGATTCCGCAGTGGACCACTACCTCATCGCCAATCTTGATGTCCTTGACCTCGCTCCCGGTCTCGACAATCACACCAGCCGCGTCCGAGCCCGAAATATGCGGCAGAATGATCTTCATGCCGGGCAAGCCGCGCCGCGCCCAGATATCGTTGAAATTACAGGCCGAGGCCCTGACTCTGATGACGACGTCGTTGGGACCGGCATGGGGCTCGGGCGTATCCATGTATTTCAGAACTTCGCAGCCTCCGTTGCGCTCAAACACTATCGCCTTCATGTGCTCCCTTTTCCGCCCGCGCCACCATCGTGAGGGCAAATGGGGCAGGCCAAATAGTAAATAGCTAGCGGTTTTCCGTCGCGCTGACAACCACCAATTTGTCGCGGACGCACGCGCAGGCCAGTTTAAATAACCATAAAATCACCATCGCGCGCCGCGTTAATTAAAACCGCACCGCGCCAGCACGCCGCAGTGCTCTCGAATCGTGAATCGCTCTCGGCGCTGGCTCCCGCCATTGCAAGGCGGCTAGAATCGCTGGCAAACAAGCTGACTAGCGCCAACCCAGACAGGGATACACAATCCTAACCACCCGGAGAAATTGAATCCAATGTTCATTTTGGACAAAGGCACCCGCTTCGTTATCCCGCGCACCGAATTGACCTACCCAGGTCATAGCCTGAAGCTTCATCAGAACGCGGCCGATCCGGTGAAGTCACCGGTTGACCATGTGATGGCGGATTTCGAGGACGCGTGCCCCTACGAATTCAAGGGCGACAAAAGTCGCAAGATGATGGTGGAGGCGTTCAATACGCTGGATTTCGGCCGCAAGGTCGTGACGGTTCGCCCCAACAACATCCATTCGCCGTTCTTCAAAGGCGACCTCGAAGCGATCGTGCTGGGCGCGCCAAATCGCTTCCACGGCATCATTTTGCCGAAGACCCGCGGTCCCGAGGAGATTCATCAGACCGCACGACTGCTTGATGAACTCGAAAAGCGTGCCGGCTGGACCTATCAGATTCAGATCGAATCCTTGATCGAAACGCCACAGGCCCTGGTCAAGGCCTACGATATCGCGACCGCCTCGGAACGCATGTGCGGACTTATCTTCGGCATTGCGGATTTCGCCGCAAATCTGGGTGTACGCGAGATCGTCGAACGTCAGAACCAGAACTTCCATTATGCCAAGCAATCGATGGTGGTTGCCGCCAAAGCGGCTGGATTACACGCCGTTGACAACGTCTATCTGCGCTTATGGCGTAAGGACGACACGCCGGGGCGAGTGGCCGAATTGCAAGCGGGACTGCGTGAGAAAAATACCGGCGCAGCCGAGCTTGGGATGGACGGCACCTGGGTGATTCATCCGCAACAGGCGGAAATCTGCAACGCTTGCTATACCCCGAGCAAGGAGCAGGTCGAGGAGGCCCGCCGCGTGATTCGCCTCTATCATGAGAAGGGTGGCGGCTCGATGGCCGATCCCAAGACTGGCGAAATGATCGATGAGGCGACGATCAAGATTGCGCTGATGGATTTGGCCAAGGGCGCCCAGGCCGGCATGGTCGAGTCGGCGGAACTGCGTGACTGGTCGGCCAAGAGCAAAGCGATTACCGGCTACGACATTCTCGAGCTGATGCGGCGCATCGCTTAGCTTCACGGCATTTATCACACCGTCCTCCACCAGCGGAGGGCGGTTTTCACGCCGGAACATCTATTGAGGAGTGGCATCGACAGTGGCGGCCAACATCAAGATAATTTTCTACAGCATGTATGGCCATGTTTACCGGATGGCCGAAGCGGTGATGGACGGTGCGCGCGAAGTTCCCGGCGTCGACGTGTCACTGCGTCAGGTTGCCGAGGTGATTCCGGACGAGCTGCTCGAGAAAATCGGGGCAAAGCAGGCGCGCGCCGCCTTCGCCCATGTGCCGCTCGCCAAAAT
>JBOHWM010000427.1:0-12066 GCA_050736555.1 Binataceae bacterium (SeqCode) | reverse complement strand
GGGGATGGTAAACGATTTCCGCGACTATATGTTGCGGGATCCCGAGGTTGAAGAAGTCGTCTCATTTTCCTCGAGCGTTTCCCAACCGTTCAACCAGATGTTCCACTATGGCTATCCGAAATACCTGGCCGACCCCTCCTCGCTGGAGATGTCCGGTAACCTGTGGTTTCTTTATCTGAACGGTTCGGCGCCCGGCGAGCTGGAACGGTTCATCTCGAATCGTTCCAATAACGACACCTGCGTGCGGGTGTTACTGAGAGATCATACCTACGACACCCTCAACCGCGTGCGCGAGGAGATAAGATCCTTCGTAGCGGCTCGCGTCACCCCCGACCCGATGCTCGACAAAGTGCAGGTGCATTACCTGGCTGGCCTGGCTGGACTGTACTTGGCTGCCAACGACGTGCTCTACGAGCTTGACTTCCTGAACATCACCTTCGTGCTGGCGGTGGTGTGGTTCTTCTGCTTGGTCTCGTTCCGCTCCTTCGTTGCGGCTTTTATGTTCCTGTTCTCGTGCGTGCTCGCGAACTTCGGCGCCTTCATCTACATGAATTTGCGCGGGATCGGGTTAACGATCGATACGATTCCAGTCATATCACTTGGCATCGGCTTGGGTGTTGACTACGGCATTTACACGGTCTCGCGTATCCGCGACGAAGTAATGAACGGCATGGCCGTGGACGACGCCATCCCGCTAGCGCTCAGCACGACCGGCGTGGCGGTGTTCAACACCTTCCTGGTCATGATCGGCGGTATTCTGCCGTGGTGCTTCTCGCCGCTGCTATTCCATACCGAGATGGCGACGCTGCTAATTTTCCTTATGGCAACCAACATGATCGCCGGTGTCATTATCCTGCCGTGCTATGTATCGTGGGCGCGACCGAAGTTTATCTTCGGCGGCAAAGGCATGATTCGGGAGCGCGAACTCAAGGCGGCGGCCTCGTAGCGTCGACGAGATAATCGAGCATGACTTAAATCTGTCATCCCGATCGCACTGGCGCAGCCGAAGGCGAAGCGCAGGCGACTGCGCTTCGCAAACTCCGTTCGGAATGACAGAAATGGCTGTGCGGGAGGATCACCATAAAGGAGTTCGCCCTGTCCGTTACTTGACGGATCGCGTGTGTCACAAAATTCAAAAACTCTATTGCGATCGCACCTAGTGATCGTATAAGAAACAATTAGCGAAGGTTTACACACAAGGAGGTGGCATAGGACTTTAATACCAGGACCGTTGTTTAGTCCGGCAGTCCAGTAGCAGCAGTAGATAGCAGTAAGTTGTGAACCGCACCTCGCCCGTTTCCCACCTGAGGGGACCAGGCAGAGAGCCGTGAAATCAGTGCCAACCGGGGACGTTGGCGAGTTTTCAGCTCAATGGGAGGAGTGTATGGGGATCAGAGCCTGCGTATCTTATGTGCTTGAGTCTGCAAGATTGTCTGCGGTCATCGCCATCGCCGCCATACTGGCATTAGCGGTCGGCGGTCCAGCCTTGGCGGGAGGCGCATCTTCATTACCCGCCAATACCCTTTCGGTTACTAACGCGGCGCCAAACGTGATGCCGCAAGCCGCCGCTGAGCAAGGATGGCTCAGTGGTCTGCATGTGTCGGGGTTCCTCAGCCAAACCTTTGGAATGTGGCAGAATCCGTCGGGTTTGCGCGATTTCACCACCAGTCGCAACAACTTGGCGACCTCGCGTACGTGGCTGCAGGTCGATACGAACTACCGGCTCAACGACGCCAACACGTTCTTTTTGCGCGCGTGGTTCATCTACGAGCCACCCTATGCGTTTGACTCCGCCGGCAACGACATCTACGCGGCGGGTAGTAAGCCTCCGGGCGGCGCGGGAGCGGCCAGCTTGGGCCATTTCATGAACGACTTCTATAACCAGTATACGGTTCGTGACGCCTGGTGGGAGAGCAAGTGGGGTCCGCTCAATTTGTATATCGGCAACCAGATTGTGGTGTGGGGGCAGTCGATCGCGTTCAGGGTTGGCGACGTGGTCAATCCGCAGGATACGACTTGGGCCTTTGGCTTCGCCAACCTCGAGCAATCGCGGGTACCGCAATGGATGGTGCATCCGATCCTGAACCTGCCCGAGTTTGGACCGTTCACTTCGAATTTCCTCGAAGGCATCATTATACCGCGTTATCAGCCGCAATGGTCATGGGATTACGCCGACGGGCGCTATTTCAACCAAATGGGCGTGTCGGGCAGCGTTAACCAGGGCTTTCCGGCGGCGATGCATGGTCCTAGCGCGCGTTTCGACGCGCATTATCCGTCGCGCTTCTATCCCGGCCGCACTGCGAGCGCGCCCCCGGCGTTCAAAACCAGTGGCTTTTCGGAACCAGGAATGGGGGGGTTGATCGGCGCTCCAATTGATAATGAGTTTTTCTATTGCAGCAATCTGGGGTCGGCAGCACAGCCGGGCAATCCGATTCCGGCCGGACTGCAGCGGGTCTGCCCATTTAGCAAGGATGGCACGGTCAAATTTGGCCCGGTCGGCAGTGGCACCGCGGTCGATATCGGGCAATGGAAGATACCGGCGGCAACCGTCGCCAACTGGGAGGAAGGCATTCGCTTCCATACCCTGTTGGGCAACACGGAAATGACCGCCTTCTATTTCAGTACTTGGAATCTCTACCCGAATATTTTCTGGCAGCAGTACACTAACCAATTCCGCTTCAGATACCTGCCGGCTACGTTCGTCGGGTTTACAGCAGATCGTCCATTGCCGATGCCGGCGAGCCTGGCGGAATACTTTCCCGCGGTAAGCCGCGGCGAGTTCGTCTACGCCAACCATCAAGGTTGGTTCGACTTCAACGCATTGAAGTATCCGAATGGCCAGAAGTTCAGCGACACAGCGGATTTCATGTTGGCGATTGACCTCGATCAGGCTTACGCGCCATGGCTGACCAAGACCGGCAACCTGTCGGCCAATGTCGAGGTGCAGGACTACATCACGCTTGACTGGGATAAGGGTGTCGGGTCTGGCGGTTCGCCCTGGGGTGGCGTTGGCGGCGCGCTGGTTGAAAACGAGGAGAAGAATCAGGTCAATACGCTGCTCAATATCGGCACCTCGTGGATGTGGGAAGACATCGCGCCGACCTGGACGATGATCTTCAGCCCGAAGGGACGCACGTTCCTGCTGTTTCCCTCGGTGGTGCTGAATCCGCCATGGACCAAGAAGTACTTTCTCAAGCTGCAGGCGATTGAAGTGCTAAGCGGCGATCGCAATTACGCCAACGGTGGCCTGTTCAAAGGCGAAAGCCTGCTGACGGCGCAATTCCAGTACAACTTCAACCTGCTTTGAGCATCACTGTCCGCTAACCATCGGGGTGGTCGCGCCTCTCGCCCCACCCCGATTATCATCTCCGATGCTGATTTGTGCGCCTCTCCTTTGGGGAGAGGCCGGTCGCCGCTGCGTGGCCGGGTGAGGAACCTTATGCGCGCGTAGCGAGCGCTATCTTCGATTCATCGATACTGATCGAAGAAAAGCTGGCCCGTGCTGAGAATCGCGTAGCCAGCAAGGACCCTCACCCGCCAGCGAAAAAATCGCTGTCGGCCTCTAGCGTGCATTCTAAGCGCAGCTCGCAAGACTCTCCTGCACGGCTCCGCTTCGCGCCAGCTAATGCGGGCGAAGTGTGGGAGCGGAACTTTCCACCCCTTCGCACAGTTGAAATAGTGCTATAGTTTTTTACCAGGGTGGGGTGCCGCGTCCTCTTTGGGGAGCCGCGTGCATCACAGCCAAATAGTGGATGGGCGCGTTGGTCTTCATCCACCGCAGGGAGGATCGACTTAAAATGTGTCGAAGGATCGCCGTCCTGATGGTATTGGCGTTAGCCATTGTGCCTTTGATGAGTTGCGAGAAAGCACAGCCTAAGGCGGTCTTTGATCCCGCTATGGCTCGTTCCTTCTTCCCACTCGAAGCAAACGCGACGTGGACGTATCAAATCAAGAGCAAAAGCCAGCGCAAGAACTATGTCGTCACCGACCGCGTGATAGGCGTCAAGTATGTGCCCTCGCTGAACGTTACCGGCGAAGTGGTCGAAGAATACTACAATATGGATCGCGGTGGGACGCGCCCAATCGTCTACGTGGCGAAAAACGGTTACCTGACCCGGCTCTCCGGGCTTGATTACAAGAAAAAGTCGATTGAGGCACCGGCGTGGGGCCGCTCCGAAGACGGCATGTTTCTGCCGCAGCGTTTGACCCCCAATCTGGTCTGGAGTAATACGATTTTCCCGTTCGGCCATATGCCCGGCTCTTTCGACATCAAACAGACCCATCGGACCTACTTCGAAGCTGGTCAGGTGGAGGTTCCGGCTGGCCACTTCCACAACTGTATCCGCATCGAAACCCAGGCTAAGTATGAAGGCGGTACTTACGCGAAAATGAAAGGAAATATGCGGCTCATCTATAAGGACTGGTACGCACCGCACGTGGGCCTGATCAAAACGGTGGCGTTTGAGGGCGGCCCAAACGGTCATCTGATGGAGCAGGTTGAGCTAATCCGTTTCGATATTCCGAAGAGCAAAACCGTGGCAAATACAGACACAACCGCGCGGGCGGGCGCGTCGGAATCGCCACGATGATGGAAATGGCCCGGCATTGTCTCCGTCCCGGCGGATCGTCTTAAGCAGGCGTTGCTGGCCTTTTCGCCGCCTTTTTTGAGATGATAGGTTTCGTCGCGGTGTACGTCCGGCTTCAACCGTGAAGGGAGAGTCGTTGCCGAAATGTTGAGAAAGACCGTTTTGGCGCTGGCGGCCGCGTTCATGGCGGCATCGGTATGGGCCTGTATGGGCTCGTGGTCGTTCGAACCCTCGGCCAACTTCTTTCCGCTCAAGCCCAATGAAACCTGGAGCTATCGCATTCAGAGCAAGAGCCAGCGCGCCACTTATGTGATGACCGACCGTGTGATCGGTTCCCAGTATGTACCCGCGCTCAAACTGACCGGCGAGGTGGTCGAGGAATATTACAATTTCGATCGCGCCGGATTACGGCCGGTGATTTATTACCGGCAGCGTGGCTATCTGACGCGGCTTTCGGGTCTGCAGTTCAAGAATCATAAAATCGAAGCGCCAGCCTGGGGTAAATCACTCAACTCCGATTTTCTGCCCAACCGCCTGTCGCCTGACATGAGCTGGAACAATGCATTGTTTCCATATGGCAAGCTGCCAGGCGGATTCGAAATGGTGCAAACTCATAAAACCTTTTCCGAACGGCATGAGGTCGATGTGCCAGCGGGTCATTTCCATAATTGTATTCGCGTTGAAACACAGGCGGTGTACAAGGGCGGTGCCTACTCGGGTCAGAAGCAACCTTTAAAACTGGCGTACCGCGATTGGTATGCGCCCAACGTAGGACTGGTACGCACTCTTGCTTATGAAGGCGGTTTCAACGGTCCCGAGATGGAGCGGGTTGAGCTGATTCGCTTCAGCGATGGGAGCAAGCTTGCCGCCGCCGCCAAGACTTCGAAGACGGAATCCGTCGCGTCCGAATCAATCCACGCCAAAGCACGATAGCGCACAAGTCGTGGCGGTGCGTCTCTCACCTCTACATTGGGAAACCACTCGCGCCGCGTCTTAATACCTCTCCGGGAGAGGTATTAAGATCTTAGCCGTTGGGCGGAGTGGGCGGGCTGCTCGTCTCGACGCCGACTTTGTTGCCGGGCTTGGAATACTCGACCGCAACCGCGTCAATGTAAAAACCGTTATGACCGGCCTCGCCGATTCGACGCGTATGCTCGACCGCCCTGATGTAAGAACCCGGATCGCTATAGCCGTTTTCCGAAGTGACCTTGTTCATGGTTTCGTTGGGAGTGGCGCCGTAGAGCAGATGCTTGATGTCCTGATGGTCGCTGTTGATGATCACGAGCGCGTCGGCGCCGGTTTCACAGGCCTTGCTGCGCAACGCGGGCAGCACGTTTTTCGTGTTGTCCTTCAGATCCGCCCAGGCTTCAACGATCGCGATCTGCTGAATGTCCCCCGCGGGCATGTGCTCCAACACCGGCATTTGACAATCCGGTCCTTTGGCGGCGTGAACATAGGGAGCTAGTTGGGTGACATCGACCTGCATCGGGGTCTTGGTCGAACAGCCGCCGATAAATGGGCTCAGAGCCAGGCAGAGCAGGCCAGCCAGCGTCAAGAGCCGCGTGCCGCCCGTGAAACAGCAAGCGCCAGGCAAAGTCAAGCGAAGGCGGCTATACGAATTCGTAATGGGCATCGAAGGTGACAGCCGGGTAATTCGAACTTGACCGGCGGCTTGCGGATCTGTTCGTTCGATAGAACTACGGTCGGAAACGGAAGAATTGCAAGCCATATGACGCTCCATCGAGAAGCCGTACGCATCAGCATAACTGAAAATCGGTCAGTCGCTAAGCTCTGTTATAAGGCTGACACGGCGGCTTCCCTCGCTATGTTGCGCGTGGGCTGACTGTAGTATGATTTGTGCCATGCGGCGAATCGCGCAGTTCGCACTTGCCGTATGGTTCGCGATCGTCACGGGCATGGTGCAAGCCTGTGCGGGGCCGGCCTCTAGTGCCGACTCGGTTAATTACGGTACCTCGACCGCGAGCGCGTCCGGCTCCTTCACGCCCGGCACTTATCCCTCATATCCGTCCGCCGGCCCACGCCACGGCGGTAGCCCACCGGCGAGTGCGGGTTCCTCGCCCGCGTCGATTAGCTATCCGCCCGCCGTTACCCCGGATGATTCCACGGCCCGCTTTACCAAAAATGCGAGCGAGAGCGAAGCGCTGACGAATTATCTCAAGCACCATCGCTTGCCGCTGGTCGGAGCGGAAGTGATGAACGGCCCGAATGGCAAACGGAAAGTAATGCTGTATGGTTTTGTCGCGACCGATTTCGGCAAGGCGGACGCGGTCACCAAGACGCACCGATTCCTGCACGACTCGAATATCGCGGTGGACAATCGCGTGAACGTGAGGCCTGAATTATTGGCGTCGGGGAGTTCGTCTTCCAATACGAACTCGCCTTCCGCCGCAAACAGCGGCAGTTCCAGCCCGAGCAGCTCATATCCGGGCGTACGCGGTTACATGCAGCAGCAGCCACAAGATCGAGCGCTGGCGCAGCGGCAATATGGAAGTGGCTCGACGCTCAGCATGGTGCTGCCGCTGATCGCGCTGATCGCGGTCTTAGGTGCCGGAATGGCGACCAGCGGCGGTGCCGGCGGTTTCGGTGGCACGATGGGTCCACCGGGCTTGTCGCCTTATCGTGGTTACAATCCGTTCCCGACCTATCCTTCATCCTCGTATCCCGGCTATTCGCTCTCACCGCCCTATTCAGGATATCCATCGGCACCGCCCTACACGGGTTTCCCTGGCACCTCTTCAGGTTTTCCGCCGTACCCATGATGCGTCCTCTCTGGCCGATGCGACGGCTAAGTCGGCAGGGCATGAGCACGGCGGCGCGCGTTATTTCAGTCCGCTAAAGAATGCGCGGATATCATCGGCGAGCAGCTTGGGCTCTTCCATCGCGGCGAAATGGCCACCGGCAGGCATTTTGGTCCATCGCACTATATTGAAGGCTTGCTCGGCCCAGCTTCGCGGCGGCTTTAGAATTTCGCGCGGAAAAATCGCGGCGGCGGTAGGAGTCTCGGGGCGCGTTTTCGGATCCGGTCGCCACGGGTGATGGCGCGCCTCGTAGTAGAGTCGCGTCGATGAATTAATCGTCCGCGTCACCCAGTAGATCATGATGTTGGTCAGGAGCTGATCCTTGCTGACGCGCGTTTCAACCTCGCCGTTGCAGTCGGTCCAGGTGCGGAACTTCTCGACAATCCAAGCGGCCAGACCGGCCGGCGAATCGTTAAGTCCGTAGGCGAGAGTCTGCGGCTTGGTGCCTTGGATCCATTGATAGCCGGTCTCCTCGCGCCGGAATTTGTCCATATCGGCGAGGAAGGTTTTTTCCTCATCGGATAATGGTGCGGAGCCGTCGCCGCGTGCGCCGCCGACGAAGACCAGGTTCAGATGAATCCCGTACAGGCTTTCCGGATGTGTCTCGCCCAGCCGCGACGTGATCGCCGCGCCCCAGTCGCCTCCCTGCGCGCCGTAACGCGAATAACCAAGCACCTCCGTCATCAGTTTGTGAAACATTTCGGCGATGCTCTGAATGTTCATCGCGCGCGTGCGTGGATGGTCGGAGAAACCGTAGCCGGGCAGGGACGGTGCGACCACGGTGAACGAATGGGCGGCGTCGCCGCCATGGGCGGCCGGATCGGTGAGCATCGGAAACAACCGGTCGAATTCGTAAACCGAGCCGGGCCATCCGTGGCTCAGCAGCAACGGCGTGGGCTTGGGGCCGCGGCCTTTTTCATGGATGAAATGGAGGCCGAAGCCGTCGACCTCGGCGCGACAGTGGGCGAAGCGATTGAGCTCCGCTTCGTGCGCGCGCCAATCGTAGCTAGTACGCCAGTATTCGACCAGCTCGCGCATATAAGCGAGATTGCTGCCGTATTCCCAGCCGCTGTTGGGGATTTCATCGGGAAAACGCGTGCGCTCAAGCCTTAGCTTCAAGTCCTCGAGCACTTCGTTGGCAACGTTGATTTTGAACGATTCAATTTTACCTGCCATCGCTTGCCTCCGCCGCTAAGTTGAAGATGGATTGGCCCCGCATCGTTACTTCACAAGTTCCCGCTTGACCATCTCGCTGGCCATCTTGCCGTCCAGACGCGCGCCGAACTGGTCGCGCAGCGCCTTCATTAATGGGCCGATCTGCCTGACACCGGCTTCGATCTGTGACGCGATCGCCGCCTGCAGCTCCTCGGGTGTCACGGCGGCGGGTAGATAGGAATCGAGGATGCGTGCCTCGCCTTCATATTGTGCGATAAGCTCGGCGCGATTGCCCTTGCGCGCGAATTCCAAGGCCTCGTCGCGGCGCGCGCGCTCCTTTTTGATCACCTGCACGATTTCAGCTTCGTTGGCTTCACGGCGAACGTCTTTTTCAATCCGTGTGATTTCGCTCAAGACGCCGCGCAAGGTCATGGTCCTGAGCGTATCGCTCGCCTTCATCGAAGCCTTCAGATCGTTACGCAACTTGTCCTTCACGGTAAATCTCTCCGCGATTTCGTTGCCCTTACTTTACGGAGCGCCGCGCACGGTCGAAAGTGGCGCGCGCTTCCCGGCAGGTAACCGCATATATGTTGATCACAAATTATCCGCCAAACTGTGAGATACAATTTTCAGCCAGAGGTTCTCATGAAGGGCCGCATCAGTGAGGTTGCCGAATTTGGCCGACGTATAGACTTTGGCAAGACGGCCGCGGACTATGGGCGCTTTCGTGCCGGCTATCCGGAAGAACTTTATCGCCGGCTTGAAGCTTTCGACGCCGGTATGAGCGGTCAGCGAATACTCGACATTGCGTGCGGCACCAGCCTTTTGGGACGCGGCTTGGCGCGTAAAGGATGTGCGGTGACGGGCGCTGACATTTCATTTGAGCTGATGCGGCAAGCGGCGCAACTCGACATCGAAGCCGGCGTGACCATGCGCTATGTGCGAGCCAAGGCGGAAGCGCTGCCGTTCCCTGGCGCCGCTTTTGACCTCGTGACAGTGGGGCAAGCCTGGCATTGGTTCGACCGGGCTGCCGCCGCCGCCGAAGCACGCCGGGTGTTACGCGGCGGCGGATTGTTGATAATTGCGCATTTCGACTGGATCCCGATACCCGGCAATGTCGTGGCCGAGACTGAGCGTCTGATCGAGAAACATAATCCAGCGTGGAAGCTTGGTGGCGGCCTCGGGATTCATCCGCATTGGCCACGCGACGTTGCGATCGCCGGTTTCACTGAAATCGAGACCTTCTCTTTCGATGTGGCTGTGACCTATACGCATGAGGCGTGGCGTGGGCGGATTCGCGCCAGTGCCGGTATCGCCGCGGCGCTCAGCGCCGAGCGAGTGGCGAATTTCGATCACGAACTTGCCGCGATCTTACGTGAGCGTTTTCGCGATCCGCTGGCGGTGCCCCATCGCACCTTCGCAACCGTCGCCCGCTCATGAGGCAATAGCTATTTTCCATCACTCATCGAGAGCTGGCGGTTCGAAGCGTCGGATGCTTCTGATCTCCGAGCACGCTGAAACACCAGTCGAACGAATGACGAGCCGTTTTGAGGCTGACCCGGTACGTATGCCCTGGAAGGAGTGGCCGGCGCGGCACCACAACAATCGCTCCATACGAAAGGAGTACCTTTTGTCCCCACCTGATGGGATAGGATTGGGCGTCGAATCCACATGCCTTGACTTTCCGTCCCGTGCTCTCATCTGTGACCGAGTATGAGCGCAGGGAGATCCTGACGAACGCGCCCATTTGGACGGTTATTGGAGTGCCAACCGGGAGCGAATACCCAGGGCAAGCGGCGAGCGGATTCGGCCATTCCGAATTTTTCATCATTCCCGGAACGGTGGAACTTTCAGGCGGAAAGATCACCGTCTTCGCCAATCCGACCGGCGTCGAACCTCTGAGCACCAGCGTCGCCGCGCGCATCGGAAAGCGGCCGCAATCCCCGTAACCAGCCACGCGATTCCACGGAGCTAAAATTGAAAGGCGATGAAATGGCGCTTCCACAAGGCCGTCCACGTCCGCTTCGGGATTGCGGTCCCATGTTACGTCGCCCGTGTGAGCCGCCTGTTCTCCCGCAGGTGTGAAGTATTGATTGCCCGGGTCCTCGATATGTGCCGCCGCGCCGATATTCATCTCGTAGGCATGGAACTCCGCGGGATTACTTGGTCCATTTTTCACCAAATAACAGGCATGATCGGCGGCCCCGTCACTGAGCTGAAAATTTTCGCCGACGGGTACCACACCGGCCTCGCTCCGCCATTCATTTACATCCGTCAGCCATGGCGCATCTGAAACGCTCGATCCAATTTTGACCGCCGATGGGTCGACCACCGATCCCGGCGAAGCGGCCAATTCACCTTTCGAAACGAGTTGCTTCTGATTCGAATACTGTTGATCCTGCCAAATCGGTAACCCTGGTACTCCGACCGATTGCAGTTGCCCCTGCGGATTCGTGCTCCATTCTATGCACGACGTGAACATGAGAGCGGTCCAGATTAAAAGAATCGCAGTGGTGATCTTACGGATTGTGACCATCATCAAACCCTGCACGAGGGCTAACAGCATCTATTAGTATGGCACCGCGTCTGCCATTTATCAGTACAATAAACGCAGGTTAAGCGGAATTGTTTATTCCAGATTCCTATCACGGCCTTTGTTATCGCATTATTAGCTTTCTGCATATAGTTTATCCCGCCAGTCTAAAGTTCCTGGGCATCAACCCGTCTGAAAACCACGAGCCTTTGAGGGCTGCGATTGACACATCGGGCACGATCGCGCTAGAACTTCATTCAGAAACTGAAGTATGATTCAGTCCGAACAATACTCCGGAACGAGCTGCTTAAGATGAGCGTGCGTGAGCGCCATCAGCGCGAACGCGCTGCCCGCCGCGAGGCAATTCTCTCAGCGGCGGCCCGCGTCTTCGCCATTCATGGTCTCGACGGCGCCACGATCGAAATGATCGCGCGCGAAGCCGAAGTCGCGGTTGGCACGATTTATCTCTATTTCTGCTCCCGGGACGAATTATTCCTGACCCTGATGGTCGATCGGATCAGCGAATTGCGCGACCGTTATCGTGAAATCCAGGCACAGGGCCTCGCGCCAATCGACGAATTGCGCACGATGGCGCGCGCGTACATCGATTATTTGAGCAGTTCGCGCGGCCTTTTCGTCGCGCAGCTCTCGGTGGCTTTCAGCAAGCTGCCAGCCCGCTTCGCGCGCGCGGAGGAGCTTGACCGCTATCGTGCATTGAGCGAGGTCGGACGCGAGGGTTTTCAACTATGGCGCGAGTCGGTGGCGCGCGTGTTTGCTCACGACGCCGCTGTGATGGCAACGATGATGTGGGCGACCCTCAACGGTTCTTTTCTTTTAAGCGGCGACGACGATTTCTTTCGCGACCTGACCGGGCAGGACCCCACCAGCCTGCTCGCCGGCGTGTTCGATTTTCAACTCGACGCGCTGGTCGGCCGCCGTCCGGATAACCGGAGCGGCGTGCGTTCGATTGAAC
>JBOHWM010000426.1:0-6846 GCA_050736555.1 Binataceae bacterium (SeqCode) | reverse complement strand
GATGGGCAGCGGTCGCAAATGCCGGCGTCATCTACCGAGTGTTCAAATGGCTACATATCACAAGACTAACCGGACGATCCGACGTGTGGCATGACGTTTTCAGCGACTTTCGCCGCTATTGGTTCCAGGTCTGGTTGAGGGACGGCACGAGAATAACTGGCTGGCCTGATTACTATTCCGACACTCCAAATAAACGAGAATTGTTCTTGCGCGACGCTCTAGTTGAGCGAGTCGGGGAGCCCGATTATGATGTACTTGGTCCCGGCGTTCTTTTAACGGAACGCGCCGAGATCGAACGAATCGAGGTTTTACCGAGAGAACCTGAAAAGACTTATGAGCAACGACAACGACAAACCGATAACTGAAGGCAGAGGTGAGCGGCCGCCCGGCCCCAGACCATCAATTGTCGTAATTAAAGGCCTGCGCGGTGAGAAGCCAGACACCCCACGGCCTACGTCCCGGCAGCCGCCGCCGCAACGAACCGACAAGTAAGCAACCCGCTTTCACGCAAAGGCCGGAGCGGTAATCACTATTGATACGTCGCGGGCGGCGCTGCCCCTTGCCCGCGCCAGCATCATTGGCACCCTTGTCCGTTTTACCTGCTGGCCGATTCCCGCGAAGGTCAACTCAAGGAAGCCGAGGCGACGCGCATCGCGCCGAGTTCCCAGCCGACGCACGGCCATATCCGCCACGGCTTCGTCTACGAGCGCGTGCCGCATATCACGCTCAAATCGATCGCCGTTTACCGCGCTGACGCCGTGGCCCGACAACCTGATCTGTGCCGAAGGCCACTATATGGAAGGCGACACGGAGAAGCGCGCGACTCGCCCGCTCGCTCCGGCGCGCAACGCGCCTCCACTAGCGAACGGCTGCGGGTCAAGGTTAACGGCGTGGACGTGTTCAAGCCGCAAACGGGCGAAGTCGTCAGCGACACCGCGGACGGTATCGCATGCTGGTTTATCGATACCGACTACAATGAGGAGAGCTTTTTCGTCCGGCAGGCCTACTTCCTCGGCGCCGACGATCCCTACCGCGCGCTCAAGACCACACTTAAGGCGGAGATTGACCGCGAGGCCTGGGAGACCTTGCACAGCGATATTTCACGCCCGTTCGATAGGCCGAAGAACGGCCGTATCGCGGTGAAGGTGATCAATCATCTTGGCGACGAAGTCATGAAAGTCTTCCGGGTATAAAGCCATCGAGTTCCGTATCGCGATAGTTTCACCGATAGCCTCGCCCGGCTGAGCGCCGACGACCGACAACAAGGCGGTGGCCCTCTTCGCTGCGCTCAGAGCCCGTGAATTCTTTGACAGACTCTAGCCGAGCGTGCGCGTCAGGCGCGCGATGGTGGCGAGCAACGCCCGGCGTTCGACCGGTTTGGCAAAATGCGCGTCACAGCCCGCGCCGAGTGCGCGCGCGCGATCCTCTGGCGCCGCAAAGGCGGTGAGCGCCACGATCGGAGTGCTTTGCCATCGCCAGTCAGCGCGCAACGCCCGCACCAGCGTAAGCCCGTCCTCTCCGCCTTCGAGTGACAGGTCCATCAGGATCAAGTCCGGGCCGATCGAAGACCTGGCCAGCACTTCACGCGCGGCCTCCGCCGACGCCGCGGCGCTCAAGTCGTAGTGGCCGCCCAGCACCGCGTGTATGTAGCTCTGGGTCTCGGCGTCATCCTCGACGACCAGGATATGGCCGCGCCGCGGCGCCCATGGATTGGAAAACACCGGGAAAGCATCGGGCATCGGGGTACGTTTGCGATCTTCGTTGTCGAACCGAATCGTGAAAATGGTGCGGCGGTTTTGCTCGTCGGTCACCAACAGCGTGGCACCGCCCAGCTCCAGGTACTTGCGCGCCAGCGCCAGGCTCAGCGCGGCGCCCTCAAAGTGTCGAAAATAGTTCCCGTCATCATGCGCAAGCGACGACGACGGATGCGCTGAACCGTCACTGTGAATGCCAACGCCGTCAATTCCAATACTCAGGCACAGGGCTCCGCTCGTTTCGTTGTCCAGGCGTATTATCACGCGGCCATGCCGGGAGATTTTGACAGCCGTTTTGAGCAAGTGGGCCAAAGCTCCGCTGAGGCATCGTGAATCGAAATGGACAGTTGAGGCGGCCGCTTCCACGATGCGCGGCAACTCGAGGCGGTTGGCTTCGGCCAGCGGAGCGATCGCCGCGATCGCATGGTCAAGCACTGGCGCGATTTCGATTAGGACGGGAAGCGGCTGGAAGCCATCAACGTCGATGTGCGAGTAGTCGAGCACCTCATCAACCGTGCCGAGCAGGCGCTGGCTGGCGCGCCGCACCGCGTCGAGATAAGCGGATTGGCTCAAATCACCCTTTTCCGTCAAATAGTCGCCGAGCAATTCGCTGTAGCCGAGAATGATATTGAGCGGCGTGCGGATTTCATGGCTGACGTTGCCGATGAGGGCCGATTTGAGCCGCGAAGCCTCGAGCGCACGGTCACGCGCACCGATCAGCTTGAATCGTTCGAACGTGAGCGCGAGGAGGCTGGCCGTCACCTTAAGAAACGCCAGCGCGCTAAGGTCGAGCTTCAGCGTTCGTTTCGAGTAGACCGAGAGGACGCCTAAGGGCCCGGCCACACCGCGCAGTGCAATCGCGGCGCCACCGACAAAGCCGTGCGCGCGGATGGCCACGTCAGACGCCGAGGTTAAATCCTCAACCAGGGCCGAATCAGACATAAGTGCGCGAGCCGCGAGCGAATCAGGTTCAATCGCAATGGCGGCGTTGTGAGCGTTGCGCCAGCCCGCTGCCGCTCTAACCAACAGCGTTCCCGACGTCTCGGCAAGCTCGTAGATCACGCTGGCCTCTACGGTCAGCGTTTCGATAATCAGCCGGGCCGCGAGCGCAAACGTCGCCCCCGGCTCGGCATCCGCCACCGCCGCCTTACTTAAAGCGGCCAAGGCCGCTTCGTAACCGTCGCGGAATTCCATCGTGGCAGGAATATTCTCGGCCGCACTCATCTAAAAGCGTCCCGATGCAAGGCCGCCCGGCTTCGCCATGAAGGGAATGCCATCTCCAAACCGGTTGAAGCGTTGAAGACGCTCACATCTGAAATGATCATGCGTGTAGGGTGGAATTCAATCCGATCTCCAGCCGGTGAGTCCGCGAATCCGACTTAACCTTTGGTCAGATTCGCTGAACAAAACTAGCGTGGTTACAGGCT
Source organism: Binataceae bacterium (SeqCode) (assembly GCA_050736555.1). Taxonomy (GTDB): domain Bacteria; phylum Desulfobacterota; class Binatia; order Binatales; family Binataceae; genus JBOHWJ01. The sequence goes on along the minus strand of JBOHWM010000426.1, from coordinate 3,665 downwards.
ATTGGGAAGTCAGATCAAGCGTAGACTTGCGAAAATGCTAACCGTTAGTTGGTTTGTGCTAACAGTTGGTCAGAACGTTAGATAACCACAAATCGACGAATCGCGCTTACCGCCGTCAACACCGCTTTCGATGAGTTCTTCCAATCAACGCTCTCCCGTGGAGGGCTGTGACTTCCCGTTATGCGAGGTTTCCTTCAAATCATCGAGGCAGAGCGAGATTCCCGGCTACTGGCTTGACGGTTGTAACTCCTACATGATAATCACTACTATCCGAGTGCGAGAATCGATGACCCATGATTTAAATAGCTATGCCCGGCAGCGACTGGCTGAGTTTGCCACTCGATGCAAGGATGGCGGGCTCGCGGTCACCCCGCAAAGATTGGCGATCATCGAGGCGCTACTCGCCGCCGACGACCATCCCAGTGCCGAAGCGGTTTTCACCAAGGTACGCGGCAGCATCCGCATATTTCGCTGGCCACGGTGCATCGCACCCTCGAGACGCTGTGCCGGATTGGAGAGGCGCGCACGGTCACGCCGCTGCATGACAGCGCCCGTTACGACGGCAATCTCGAACCGCACCATCATGTGATCTGCGTGGGCTGCCTGCAAATACGGGATATCGAAATTGCCGGGCTTGACCAGGTGCTGGAGCGCAACGGACCTGTGGCGGGCTTTACGCCGCTCGGATGCGCACTGGAGATTCGCGCGATCTGTGATCGCTGCCGGCGGTTGTACTCGGCCAGGAGTTTGAAAAGCGAGGCTTCGGAAGGACGGCCAAAGCGGCACGTACCCCTAAAGGATGCGGCGCATGCGCCTCCATACGCAACAGGAGACGGAGAGATCGAATATGAAAACCCTCAAGGGAAGCAAAACACATCAAAATCTCAAGGACGCCTTTGCCGGTGAAAGCCAGGCCAATCGGCGCTATCTGTATTTCGCCAAAGTGGCGGACGTCGAGGGCGAGCCTGAAATCGCGGGACTGTTCCGCGATACGGCGGAAGGCGAAACGGGTCACGCGCACGGTCATCTGGATTATCTGAAATCGGCAGGCGATCCGGTCACCGATCTACCTATCGGAGATAGCCGGCTCAACCTCAAGTCGGCGGTTCATGGCGAGACCTACGAATACACCGACATGTATCCGGGAATGGCAAAGACCGCACGCGAAGAGGGTTACAGTGAAATCGCTGATTGGTTTGAAACCCTGGCGAAAGCCGAAAAATCACACGCCGGGCGCTTCGCCAAAGCGGCGGAAGCACTTTAGACAGGATTATTTCCAACAATGCCAGCCTGCGTGGAACCACCACGCGGGCCGGTGCGTTTGTCGGGTGACGCGCCCGTTGTCAATCAGTTGCAAGGAAGTCATCGGATGAGCCGAATCGAATCCCGACCGACCGACGCGCTCTGCTATGACCCCAACCAGCCCAAGTACTGGGAGCGCGGCAAACTTGAGACCGAAATTTCGCGCGTCTTCGATATCTGCCAGGGATGCCGGTTATGTTTCAATTTGTGTCCGGCATTTCCAGCTTTGTTCAAGGCCATCGACGCGAAGGGTACTGAGGACGTACGCGACCTCAGTGGCGACGAGAAGCAGCGCGTCATCGAGCTTTGCTACGAATGCAAGCTGTGCGAGGTGCGCTGCCCCTACACTCCGCGTGACGGCCACGAATTCCAGCTCGACTTTCCCGCCCTGATCCTGCGCGCGCGCGCGATCGGCGCACGAGAGCACGGGGTGACATTACGCGATCGGATGCTGGGTGATCCGGACCGGACGGGCCGGCTCGGCAGCCGCGTGCCGGGGTTGGCCAACTGGGTCTGCCGCAGCCCGTTCCAACGCCGCATGATGGAAAAGATGCTCGGCATCCATCGCGACAAGCTCCTTCCAGATTTTGCCAACGAAACCTTCGAAAAATGGGTGACGCGCCATGGACTGCCGTCCGCACCGGCTGAACCCGCAGCCAAAATCGCGATTTTCCATACCTGCTTCGTCAATTACTACAATACCGCCCCGGGCAAGGCGCTGGTGAAAGTACTGGCGAAAAATCAATGTGCGATGGCCTGCCCAAAACAGAAGTGCTGCGGAATGCCGGCGCTGGACGGTGGCGATATTGAGTTCGCGCAGCGACAGGCGCGTGCCAACGTGGTTTCGTTGTTGCCATTGGTACGCCAAGGTTATCGGATTGCCGCAATCAACCCGACCTGTTCGATGACGATGCGGCGCGAATATCCAACCCTGGTCGGCACGTCCGAGGCGCGCGAGGTCGCGGCGGCAATCGGCGATCCGCACGAACTGTTGTACGAATTACGGCGGGCGGGGAAATTCAACCGTGATTTTCAGTCCACTCCCGGCACTATCGCTTATCACGTGCCATGCCATCTTAAGGCTCAGAATATCGGCTTTCGCTCACGTGACCTGATGCGCCAAATTCCAGGCGCCGAGGTTACGATGGTCGACGCCTGCACCGCTCATGACGGCACCTGGGCGATGAAGAAGGAATTTTTCGAGCTTTCGATGAAATGGGGCGAAAAGGCGTTCACCGGGATGCGCGAGGCGGCGGCGAACATAATGGCCACCGATTGTCCGTTAGCCGCGATCCAAATCGAGCAGGCGACCGGAATCCACCCGCGGAATCCCCTGGAGATCCTGGCGCGCGCTTACGAAGCCGACGGTTTCAATCGGCCGGTCGAGACCGCAGCCAAGGCCGCCACACAGGCAAAAACGCCAATCGCCCCGGAGCAAAAACCATGAAACCTGTCACTCTTAAGGAAATTTTGACCCTTCAACAATACGACGTGCTGCGTCCGCGCCTGCGCCCCCTATTCATGGTCGAGAAGGATCGCCATCGCCTTGCGGTAGGCGAACATGTGACGCTGCTATTCGAGAATGCGCGTACCGTCTGGTACCAGGTTCAGGAAATGATGCGAACCGAGCGCATGACCTCGGAAGGCGCGATTCGGCACGAGATCGACACCTACAACGAATTGTTGCCACTTCCAGGCGAGTTGAGTGCCACCGTCCTGCTCGAATTCGCCCGGGAGGAGCGGGATAAAGCTTTGCGCGCGCTCGTCGGTATTGAACAGCAAGTTTTCATCCGGATCGATCAAAGGCGCGAACCGGCGCGTTTCGATCCGCGTCAGATGTCGGCCGAGCGTGTCAGCTCGGTCCAGTTCGCGCGTTTTCCTTTAGGCGGGCTGGACCCTTATGAATTTCTCGAGATGGCAAATCGCGAGAAGGTGGCGATAGAGATCACGCATCCAAGCCTCTCCGCCAAGGGGCTTATAACCGGGACTCTGGCCCAAGCTCTGGCGCAGGATTTGGCGGAAGATTAAATACGCCAGCACCTGCATTTCTCGACCTGGCATCGGGTTGCGGGCGAGTTTGCGCCGAATTGGAGCATGGGTGCATCGAATAGGTTGAAAGCTCCGCCATTTTGGACAACACTTTCCGGCGCTGGTTTGAGATCCGTCGCGCGATCGCGCACGAATCCAAAAACGCATCGATGTGTCTACGCGTGCCACCATCGGCAATTTGTGGCAGTTCAGATCCGTCCGCGCTTGACGCTATGCACGGACGAAGTGATTTGCGAAAGAGTGCGCTGATGGCAAGATCTTTGCGGTGTTCGAGGTTTTCTTGACTTCGCCAGCCGTGGAATGCAACCTGATTC
>JBOHWM010000425.1:0-2330 GCA_050736555.1 Binataceae bacterium (SeqCode) | reverse complement strand
GGAATACGTTTTAGCGCAGATCGTCCGACCGCGCATTCCGCCACACGAGCGAAGTCCGCGCCGAAGTAGGTGCGCGACGAGTCGCTGTCAACCATGCCGAAGTTGACACCGTTGACGGTAATTCCGCGCGCGCCCAATTCGAAGGCGAAATCCCGCACCATCGCCTCAAGTCCGGCCTTGGCCGCGCCTAAGATGCCATGTCCCGGCAAGTTACGAAGCGAGTCCATGCCGGAAATCACGATGATGCGTCCGCCCGCGCCCATATGCTGACTTGCCTCCTGCACCGCTGCGACAAAGCCACCGATACTGAGATTGAAGGTGCGGCTCAGATTGTGCGGCTTTACTTCCAGCAGCGGTTTGAACGCGGTGGCGGCGGCGTTGAAAATCAGGATGTCGAGGCGGCCGAATTCAGTCGTGGCTTGCCGCACCATCGCGCGCACCTGCCCGTCATCTTCCATATCCGCCTTGAGCAAAATCGAACGTGGTGAGCGCGTGCTGACGATCTCCAGGGTGCGCGCCGCGCTGTCTTCATCGCGGCGATAATTCAACGCCAACGTGGCTCCGCTCGCCGCCAGGCGCATGGCGAGCGCACGCCCCAAGCCGCGCGTGCCACCGGTAATCAGCGCTATTTTATCTTGGAAATTGAGCATCAGCGGCAGATTATCATCTCGTGATCAGGCTCGTAAAATAACTTCCGCGGACGGTCTTTTTCGAGCAGGCGGAGCAAATCCGATGACAATCATGACGGTTTTGCGGCTTCGCTCGGTTCTAAGGCGCCAGCGGCAGTTTTACGATCGATTCGACTTTGGTCCATCCACCTCTGGGCACATCGATGGAAGTGTTGCCGCCGGGTCCGCGCACGATGTAGTGGCCCGGACTGAGCGGCACGCGAAATTTGCCTGGGTCATTCTGGTAGCAATCACCCTTGGCGACTTGCTTTTGGTTGTGAGCATCATAAATCCAGATACATTCGCCGACCACGCCTTCATTGGTATCGCTATCTGCAACTTTGGCACCGGAAAAGCCATACACGCCGGATTGAATCGGCACGTTGGTTTGAGCCGACGGAAGTTTGTTCGGCGCCGCGGCTTTTGTCCCATGATGGCACGCGGCCGTGAATACAAAGACCAGCGCCAGAAGTGGGCTCAGCCGGATCCTCGTGCGCATCACGCACCTGCCTCCATACGAATTGTTTATCCTTAAAACGCAGCCAGCAGACTCGTTCGCTCCGCTGCGCCTAGTGTGTTCGTTTCGTTCCGCTTCACTAACGTTAGACTGGAGTCTATGCGGTTCCGCCGCTTCGGGGGAAGCCCGTAGATTGCGCTTGCGTTGCTTTCGGGTAGAATTCGTCGAGTCTGCGAGCTGCGTGCAACATAACTCGTTTCGGTGAACTCGGAAGGGGGGACGTTTGATGGTGTCGGGTATCGAAGACAGGGCTTTCGAGTCGCGCATCGGCAAAGGCACTAAAATCTCCGGCAAACTCAGTTTTCGCGCGCCCGCCCGCATCGAGGGTGAGGCCGAAGGCGAAGTTACCGGCGATGATATCGTGATTGCCCAGGGTGCGGTGGTGACGGCACGCATATCGGCCGCGCGGTTGGTGGTGGCGGGCGTTGTGAATGGCGAGATTATTGCCCGCGAACGCGTCGAGGTGCTGGCGACTGCGCGGCTGCATTGCACTATCAGCACGCCGAAGCTCGTGCTCAACGAAGGGGCGACTTTCGACGGTGACTGCAAGATGCCGCGGGATCGGATCGCCGCCTGAGGCTTGGACTATCGCGCAGCCGCGGGAGCGAACGAGACCAGGCGGATTTCCGCGCCGCGAGCGTCGCGCCGTCGTAAAATCCGACCGTCATCGTCAGCTTCAACTTCCTCGCGGTCGCCCATTCGCGGTTCGAAGGCCCATAGGCGGGCAAGCTCGTCCAATTGCCGCCAGCTTTGCTTTAGCGCCGCCGCCGACAATGAGACGGGATCGATTACGGCGACACGTCCAGTCCATAAGGCTTGCCCCCGTGCCCTGATATGCGCGAGTACCAATGCCTTGAAGAGTATCAGGTCGGCGTCAACCTCGCGGAAGCGGCCGAGCTTGACCACGACTTCGTTACGTCCGGCCAGCGCGCTGATACTGCCGCGCAGCGAGTCATCGTCGGCTGTGTAGCTTGCCTTGCGATCGAACAGCGCGCGCGTACAGCGCAACTCAAGATATTCCGGCGCACCCGCCGGGCCGATTCTCGCGCGGACTTCAAGACGGTAGAGGCCGTCGGCGGAGCGCCGCGCTCCGCTTATCAGACTGCCCTCGAGCCGTTCCTCCTCGACCGCGAACAGTACTCCGT
>JBOHWM010000424.1:0-5772 GCA_050736555.1 Binataceae bacterium (SeqCode) | reverse complement strand
CTTCATCCTCACCCGGAAGAGGCTGTGTGCGTTCAAGTTCGTTGACGCGGAAGCGCGCGAGTTCGAGCCGATCGGCGCGCTCGCTGGCGCGCCGTTCCAGATCTTTCATCCTCGCGTTCAGTTCGCGCACACGATCGTGGCAATCGCGATAAGTTGATAATTGCGCCTCCAGACCGGCCTGACGATCGAGGATCTCGAGATGATTTTCGCGCGCCAGCAAAGTCTGTTGTTCGTGCTGGCCGTAGACGCGCACCAGCGTCGAGCCCAGCCGCGCCAGCGATTGAACGGTGGCGAGCCGGTCGTTGATCGACACGCGCGAACGTCCACCTTCGGCAATCACCCGGCGGATAAGCAGCTCTCGTCCGTCCGCTTCCAGCCATTCGCCGTCCGCGGGGGGTTCGTCCTCCAATTCGAACACGCCTTCGACGATCGCTTCTTTGGCACCCGCCCGGATCATATCGGGCGACGCGCGCATTCCAACTAGCAGCCCCAGCGCGGTCATGATGATGGTTTTGCCGGCGCCGGTTTCACCAGTTAGGACGTTAAGTCCCGGACCGAAGCTCAGGGCCGCTTCCTCAATTACAGCGAAGTTGCGGATGCGCAGTTCGGTCAGCATCGCGTACTTGCGGCTATCCCCAATGGAGCTTTTCGCGCCAAATCTCGAAATAGGGATGGATCGAGCGGACCAGCGCCACGCTATGGCGCCCGCGATGCACCTTGATCGTATCAGCGGGTCCCACAGGGGCGGATTCCTGGCCGTCGCAGGTCAGCATCGCACCATGATCATCGGCGTTGACGCGTAGTTCCAGTTCGAACGAATCAGGCAGCACCACCGGCCGATTACTCAGAGTATGCGGGCAGATCGGCGCTAATACCATCACGCCGAGATTGGGAAACACGATGGGTCCGCCGGCACTGAGCGCGTAAGCGGTCGAACCGGTGGGTGTCGCCACGATCAGGCCGTCGGCGCGATAAGAACAGAACGGCATATGGTCGGCGACCACGTGCACATCGAGCATCCGCCCCAAGCCTCGCTTGATCACGACCACGTCGTTAAGCGCGCGGAAATGCTCATCGGGGCGCCCTTCGCCATGTTCCACCACCGCTTCCAAAGTGATCCGGCGGTCAACCTCGTAATCGCCCGCAATGATGCGCGCGACCGTCGACAACGCTTCCTCGGTCGTGGCTTCGGTCAGAAAACCGAGCCCGCCAAGATTGATACCCAGGATGGGCGTCTCGCGCGCACCGATTAAGCGGGCGACCCCCAGCAGCGTGCCGTCGCCGCCCAACACCACGATCAAGTCGGCACACTCGGCGATTTCCCGATTGCTCGAACGGCCCGAGCCAATCCGCGTGGCACATTCGGGCTCGGCCAGCGTTTCGAGGTTCTGCGAATGAAGCCAACGAGCGAGTTCACCGGCCAGCGCAATCGCCGGAGCGGGGCGGTCGCGTCTCACCACCAAGCCAACAGATTTTATGGGACGTTTTGCCGCCACCGCGTTTCCGCCCTTATCATGCACGTTTTCGCGCGGCAACGCACTTACCCTGGCCGAGTGCGGGGCGCATCAGCCAGAGCGAAGCTTAGAGTTCTCTCCGCGCCTTGTTCACCCTAGGCGGAGCAAAGCGGAGCCGAGCGAACGAGTCCGCGACTAGTGTCCAGAACGAACGGGAGAGGGGCAATCACGGGTCGCCGACACCGCGTGCGCTCCGATGACGCGGCAGAGTGAGGCCGCAATTGGCGCATTGATGGCTGAAAACCGTATCGAAGTAAGGGAATTTAGAGTCTCTGTGAAACGCCTGGCGGCATCGCGGACAGCGGCTCTCGCCGGCGTGCCAGCCGATCGCAATGGCGATTCCCAGCCATGCGAAAAGGAACGGGATAACCGCGTCGAGCCCGTCGGGCGCCAGCATCACCAGCCAGCTTGCGGGAATCAGTGCGGCCAGCCAGCACAAGAGCAGGGTTTGTCCGCGACTGACTCGCCGCAGACCGCGCCGCTCCCATTCGGTGCCGGGCGGACGCGCTCCATAATCCCTGCGCGATGGTGTCATGTCAGGTAGCCAATTAAGGCTATCTCCCCGGCGTCGCCTGTGACAATCGCGAAAAACGCGTTGTGGCAAAGATTGCTCGTGGTTGCTCGCTTTGCCCGCCGCTTCGTATATGATTGCAGGCGGTCTTGGATGGTCGATGATTTATGCCCACGATTGAGTCCAGTCGGCCTCTGCTCGGCGCTCATATGTCGATTGCGGGCGGCGTCAGCGAAGCTCTAATCCGCGGCCGCGAGACCGGATGCGAATGTGTCCAGATTTTCACCAAATCCTCACGTCAATGGGCCAGCAAGCCGTATAGCAAGGAGGAAGTCGCGGCGTTTCATCATCGCCGGCGCGAAACCGGCATCAAGCTGGTGGTCGCACATGATTCTTATTTGTTAAATCTCGGCGCGCCCGACGAAAAATTGCGCAAACGTTCGGTCGCGGGCTTTATCGACGAGCTTGAGCGTTGCGAATTGCTCGGCGTGCCTTTCCTGATAGCCCACCCCGGATCTCATGTCGGTTCGGGCGAGGAGGCGGGCCTCAGGACGATCGCGCAATCAATCGACGAGGCCCATCAGGCCTGTTCCCGCTACAAGGTCAAGATCGCACTCGAAATCACGGCCGGCCAGGGCAGTAATCTCGGCTACAAATTCGAGCAAATGGCGCAAATTTTCGATCTGGTCAAAGATAACGAGCGCCTGCGACTGTGCTTCGATACCGAACACGCGTTCGCCGCCGGCTATGACTTGCGTAGTGAAGAAGGCTATCAGCGTACCTTTAGCGAACTCGACGAGCATATTGGCCTGAAGCGGCTGGTGGCTTTTCACATCAACGATTCGCTCAAGCCGTTCAACTCGCGAGTTGACCGCCATCAACATATCGGCAAGGGCTATTTGGGAGTCGACGCCTTCCGCCGCCTGGTCAACGATGCGCGTTTCGCCGGTATTCCGATGTGCCTGGAGACGGAACCCGGCCCCGAGATGCGCGATATCGTCGAGGACCTGAACAAGCTGCGTGAACTTCTCCAAGTTTGACTAAATTTGTCATCAGCCCTTTGACCTTTCGATGAGCAAGCGAATTCTGACTGGCGACCGTCCCACCGGTCCCTTGCATTTGGGCCACTACGTCGGCTCGCTGCAAAACCGCGTCAAGCTGCAGCATGAATATGACACTTACGTTTTGATCGCGGATGTGCAGGCGCTGACCGATAATTTCGAGCATCCCGAGAACCTCGCCGGCAATCTTTTCGAAGTCGCGCTCGATTATCTGGCGGTCGGACTTGAGCCGGATCGCGTCAGGTTCGTGGTGCAATCGATGGTGCCGGAATTGGCCGAACTGACCATCTACTTCATGAACCTGGTGACGGTGGCGACACTCGAGCGCAATCCGACCGTCAAAGAGGAAATCAAGCAGCGCAATTTTGTGAAAGGGGTGCCGGTTGGTTTCTGGGCCTATCCGATTTCACAAGCGGCCGATATCACCATCTTTAAGGCCGATCTGGTGCCGGTTGGCGAGGATCAATTGCCGATGATCGAGCAGGCGCGTGAGATCGTGCGCCGCTTCAACCGCCTCTACGGCAAGGTGCTGGTCGAACCGCGCGCGATGCTCGGCGCGATGGCGCGGCTACCCGGCACCGATGGCGGCGCCAAAATGTCGAAATCACTCGGCAATTGCATCTACCTGGGTGACCCGCCGGAACTTATCCGCAAGCGCGTGATGTCGATGTTCACCGATCCCACGCGGATCCATCCGACCGACCCCGGACACGTCGAAGGCAATCCGGTCTTCATCTATCACGACGTCTTCAATCCCAATCGTGGCGAAGTGGCGGAGTTGAAGGAGCGTTATCGGAAGGGCACGGTAGGTGACGTCGAGGTGAAGGAGCGACTTTACGACGCGCTCGTGCGTTTTCTTGAACCGATTCGCGAGCGGCGCCTGAGCTATGCCGCCAAGCCGGAACTGGTGCGCGAAATTATCCTGGAGGGCACACGTCAGGGCCGCGCGCTGGCGCAGGCCACGATGAAGGAAGTGCGCGCCGCGATGAAACTCGACTATCGCTTCAACTGATGCGAAGACGGTCCGCTGCGCCCGCCAGCGATTTTCGCTCTAGATACGTTTGGAGCTTGCTCAGAAAATGACTTGCGTTAGGCGCAACACGATTTTCATGGTGCGTGAGCGGGCCCAAGCTCATGGCTATTTGTGAATTTTTCGCAATCGCTGAGCAAGTCGTCATCCTGACCGAAGTGAAGGGTCTCACGGCCGCCGCTTTGCTGCCGTGATGATTCTTTGAAACAAACCGGACAAATCACGCGGCGAAAGAATGTCGCGCGAGATCCTTCACTTCGTTCAGGATGACAACCATGTCAGCGCGCTAATCAGTTTTCCGAGGCCCAAAAATTCACAAGCTCTCAGGATGACAGCGGTAGAGGCGTAATTTTTGCGGGCTGGCGGCTAGCTGTTCGGCGTCAGCGTAATTTCTTCGCAGCGCGATAGCCGCGCCATCATATCGCCCAGGTCGCCGCCGGCAATCCCCACCCCGAGCGGCGTTCCGTTCTCGAGCCGCTCCGCGAGCCGCTGATGGCTGACTGTCTGGGCGCCGGCGCCCCGCAGTATCGTCAGGGCTTCGGCGGAATTATCGAGCTGGGCGGCGGAAAGCGAGGAAGGCGCCTCACGCAGCATATCGACCAGCGATGGAAAGCCATCGGGCGCATCGCCCGCGACGACGATGTTGAGGCCCCGGAGAATCGGGCCGAACTCATCCCACCGCGCGCGATCGATCAATACGGCGGCGGGAGCGGCATGGGCCAGCGCGCCGCGCAGCAATCCAACCGTCACAGTTTCGGCCGGCACGATCGGAATCGCGCCGATCTTCATCGCCCCGAGAATCGCGGCGAAAAACGCGGGCGACGGCGGAATAATGATCAGCACCGGCTGGCCGGATTCGACGCCGAGCGTGCGCATCACGTTGCCCGCCCGGTTCATCAGGGCCGCGAGATCGTGAAAGCTGTAATTTTTTTCGCCATAGCGGAGCGCGCGCTGATTACCCTCGGTCGCCGCGATATGACGGTCCACCAGCGCCGTCGCGAGATTTCCCGATTGATCGAGAATGTCAGTCATGGCGCGGCTCCCCTGACGTGACACGCGAGTTCTCGCTGGCGCCATTTTCGGCCGGTTCCGCGTCGCGCAGTCCATAACGATTGAGGTAAACGCGGCGGACATCGTCTTCGCGCACATCGCGATTGAACATATAGGCCGGCGACTTGACCGGCAGCGCTTCCGTCACGCGGATTTTGACGATGCCGTTAGCGGGATACTGGCGGCCCTCGCGAGCCCACAATTCCCCCGCCATCGTGGTGAAAATGTCGCCTTCGTAAATGATTTCCGCGACGCCCTTGAAGCGGTAGCCGCGGCGGCGGAAAGGATCGACGATATTCACCTCGATATGCGGATTGCTTTTCAGGTTGCGCACCGTATTGGGCGAAGCGATATCGATGAAGGCCAGATGGTCGTCATCCCAGACCCGAAGCGAAGCCTTCGGCGACAGATTGGGATTGCCTTCGGGCGTCACGGTCGCGACGTAGCTGAGCCGCAGTTCCGCGATCATCCGCTTCATGTCTTCAGTTAGAATAGCCATTTTGTTTCGTTATCCTTTTTTGTCATCCCGAGCGCGTTCGATGGATCTACGCGGAGCGATTTCTTTTAGGCTGTCATTCCTCGCGCGCGTGTCTGGCGCGCGCGAGG
>JBOHWM010000423.1:0-4465 GCA_050736555.1 Binataceae bacterium (SeqCode) | reverse complement strand
GCCAAAAGCGTTTCAGATGGCGGGAGTGACGCATAAAGATATCGATTTCCTCGAAGTCTATGATTGCTTCACTTACGTCGTGATGCTTCAGATTGAAGCGATGGGTTTTTGCAAACGTGGCGAGGTCAAGGATTTCGTCACCGGCGGGCGTATCGAATTAGGCGGGGAGTTGCCACTCAACACGCATGGCGGATTGTTGTCCGAAGCCCACGCCTGGGGGATTAACCATATCGTCGAGGCGACGCGGCAATTGCGCCATGAATGCGGTGCGCGGCAGGTCAAGGATGCTGAAATCGGCTTGGTAACGGGATGGGGCGACTTCGGCGACGGCGGCCTTGCGATTCTGCGGAGGTGAGGGGAAATGCCTGACAAAGCTTACAAATTGCCGCTGCCCCGCGCGAGCGGTAAAGCGGCGGAATTCTACCAGTTCTGCAAACAGCATGAGTTGCGATTCCAGCGCTGCACCGAATGCGGTACGTGGCGCCATATTCCGCGTGACATGTGTGCGCATTGCGGATCATTCGAATGGGAATGGGCACGCTCGTCTGGACATGGAAAAGTCTTTTCCTGGACTGTCGCGATGCAGCCGATGATGCGGCAGTTCGCCGACCTGGTGCCGTATGCGGCGGTGATCGTCGAACTGGAAGAGGGCGTCAGGATGGTGTCGTGGGTCACCGGGGTCAAGCCTGATCAATTGCGGCTCGAGATGCCGGTCGAGGTGATGTTCGATGACGTCACGGCCGACGTGACGTTACCCAAATTCCGCCCCGCATCTTAGTGTAGCTCCACGCGAGCTTCGATTTGTCATTCCGAACGGAGTCTGCCCGCCGGGAATCTCCGCACAAGTGCGATGTTGTCATTCTGAGCGCAGCGAAGAATCCCGGATTATTCTGTGTTTCCGATTCTTTTTTTCGGGATTCTTCACTTCGCGGACTCCGTTCAGAATGACCAGGGAGCTTGTACGGAGGTTCCCTAGTGCGGCCGAAGACGAAGCGAGCGAACGAGTCCGCGAGGCGCGTTCTAAAAATCAGCGAAGAATCCCGGGGAAAGACCAGGAAGGGAATAGAATACGGGATTCTTCGCTGGTGCTCAAAATGACATAGTGTACTTTTGCAAGGAGCGCTCAAGAGCCGCGATGTGAGCGATCGGCGCTTTCCGCATGCGTCAATTATTCAGCGCATGCGTTTGCTTAAACTCCAGCGCCAACTCGCGCATCGTTTTGAAGGTGATGCCGCTGCGCTCGCGGATGTGCTTTACCAAGCGCTCGATCATCAATAGGCGATGGCCTCGGCCAATCGCCTGCGGATGCATCGTAAGGATGTAAGCGCCCTCGCCAAGATGATCGTACAAATAGTCAAAATCGCCTTCCCAGATTTCGTACACGTGCGAGGGTGAGGCCAGCCCCGGGTTGACCCCGTTGCGGGTCCACACGTGCTCGAAAATGGGGAAATCGTCGAGGCCCCAGGTGAACGGTAGTTCTACTAGCGCGGTCTCCTTGCCGAAGACGAACGGGCCGTCATGCGGAGCCTGATCGCCGACGCGGCAGTAGTAGGGCGAGAAATCATTGCCCATCATGCTGCTGTCGTAGAGGAAACCACGTGCGAGCAGGATTTCCAGGGTGGTGTTCATCAGGCCGGCGGCCGGTGAGCGGTAACCCACCGGAGTCTGACCCGTCACACGTTTGAGCGTTTCGGTGGCGCGGTCGAAATCGAGCGTCTCGTCCTCAGCGTTCTTGGGGCGTTCATGGAAATAACCGTGATGACCAATCTCATGGGTTTCAGCAATCCTGGCAACGGTTTCGGGATAGGCGTCCGCGGTATGGCCGGGGATGAACCAGGTGGACCTGATATCCCACTCGCGCAGCATGGTGAGAAGACGTTGCGCGGCTACGTTGCCGAATTCACCGCGTGAGATGGCACTGGGCGATTTGGCGTGAAAGGTGCCGAGCCAGACCGAGATGGCGTCGAAATCAAAGGTCAGGCACACGGAAATTTTCTTGCCCATTGCATGCTCCTTCGGATGGAATGTGGTGGCGTCGCCGATGCCTAATTTCTACTGCGGAGTGCACGCAATCGCAAAAGCGGCGCGAGTGACGCGGGATGCGAATGGATTGGGCTTTGGACCCGGTGCATTGACGCGATCGGGATAGGCGTTAAGTGGCGCCCCCAATGCGTACGAAACCCTTGCCGCACCTCGGTCTTTTGCATCCACGTGAGCGCCCAAGATTTACTTGACAGCCGCGGCGGGCATGTTGTAAGCCCTTGCTGAACTTCGGAATGGCAAGCCGAAGCGGACTTTTATGGGCTTTATTAAAATAGATTCCGGGGGCATAGCGGAAATCGGCCGGGGGTCTTTTCTATCATATCGAGGAGGTGGCGCTTCCGAATTAAATCCTGGTGCCGTCGCGGGAGACGGCTGGTCCGCGGCAAAAGTAGCGTGGGCACGCTTCAGCCGGCTGACTTAAGTTCGGCCGGATGGACATTTGCAGCCAGCTTAATTCATAATGCGCGAACCCGGCGAGAGCGGCTAATTTGTCAAATAAGGCGCGGCGGGTAGCAACCAGTTGTGCCGCCCGAACGGCTCGATTCAGACGGCGAGGTGAGTTTGAGCTTGAAGCTTATGCAGTTGACAAGAATTAAATACTGGGCGCTGGCGGGCGCCTGTCTTCTAATGATAGCGGCCGGAGCAATTACAGCGCGTGGCGCGATCGAACCTCATAACGGCATGTTCACGGGGCCAGTCAGGACCAGCGCGCCACATTGGCTCAGCCTTTTCGGCGTTGCGATCCGGCCCGGCGGCACCATCTATATAGTCGGTTCCAAGGCGCTGTATCTCACCTCCAGCGATCACGGCAAAACCTGGCAGGAGCATACTTTGCGCGAGCGTGCGGGCGGTGAGTTGTTCCAGGACCGTGACCTGTATTCAATCCGCTTCACGCCCGACGGCAAGACTGGCTGGATCTGCGGCGAGAAGGGTCTGATTCTGCACAGCACCGATGGCGGCAAGAGTTGGTCAGTGCAGAAGTCCGGCATCCAGAACAATCTCTTCAAACTCTACGTCGCCGATGCGCAAAACGCTTTTGCCGTGGGAGCGGACGGCGCTATTGTAAGGACCACCGACAGCGGCCAGACTTGGCAGAAAATCAAGCCGCCCAAGAACGTAAGCTTCTTCGATATCACCTTCAGCGACAAGAACGACGGCTGGATTGTCGGAGAGTTCGCGACCGTGCTTGGCAGCAGTGATGGCGGGCAGACTTGGACCGTGCGTTCCGGCGGAAATACCGGCGATTACACCATCGGACCGTGGTTCGCGGTTGACTTCAGCGACCCGCAGCACGGCTTGGTGGCGGGCCTCTCGGGTACGATGCTGACGACTTCCGACGGCGGCAAAACCTGGCAGAAAGCGCAACTGCCCGATCAGGTGGCCAGTTACGTGATCGCCCGGGATACCTCCAATAAAAAATTATGGGTGGCCGGCAACGGCGGCAATATGTTCGATAAGAGCGGCACCGGTCAATGGCAGCAGCTTAAGCGGACGACTTTCAACGACATTACCGACGTGGCGTTTGCCGGTAATGAGGGCTTTGCGGTCGGCTTGAACGGTACCATCCTGCGGACGCAGAATGCGGGAGAGCAATGGCAAGTAGTTCAGTAAAGCTAACAAACCTGCGGGTCGGCGAATTCGTCCTCCGCTTTCGCGCCATTATTGGCATCACTTTGCTGGTGATCACCGCGATCGCGGCCTATTACTGCACACGCGTCACGATTCAGACTAATTTCGATGACTTCTTTCCGAAGAGCCATCCCGATGTGCAGCTCTATCAGAAATGGCAGAAATATGGTGGCGCCCAGGTGCTGGCCGTAATGATCCAGGTCCACGATGGCGACATCTTCAATGAAACCACGCTGCACAAAATCCAGGGTATCCAGAACGACGTCAACAAGCTGCCCGGCGTCGATCATAACGAGGTGCTCTCGATCGCGTCGTATCGCGTCAGCTACGCGGAGGCTTCTCCCGGTTCGCTGACGATCAAGCCCTTCATGTTTCCCAAGGTGCCGGCCACCCAGGCGGGCGTGCTTGCCCTTAAACATCATATTCTCTCGAATCCAGTGGTGGCGCGGCCATACGTCAGCGCGGATAACAAGAGCGCGATGGTCACGGCGGCCTTCAATGCGCGGGGCCTGAACTACAAGGAATTATTCTACGACATCCAAGCGATTGTAAAAAAATACCAGGGACCCAACGACAGCATTTACGTTTGGGGCGAGCCTATCGTTCGCGGCTACGGTTACTTTTACGAACCGCTGTTAATGGGGCTGTTCTTCGGCGCCATCGCCGTCATGATCTTTATTCTGTGGGCGACTGGCGGCCAGCGCAGCCGCTGGTGGGCGCCGATCGTCACCGGCGCTTTCTCCGCTATGTGGGGCTTGGGTTTCGTCGGCATCATGGGTTACGACTTCGACCC
>JBOHWM010000422.1:0-4736 GCA_050736555.1 Binataceae bacterium (SeqCode) | reverse complement strand
CGCCGGCGCTGAGAATTATCTCTCGCCCTGAAATCCGCCGCCATTCACCGGCGATTCGCACACGCACATAGGTTGCCCGCCGATGCTCGAACTCCACTTTAGCCACCAGCGCGGCGCCGATGATCGTGAGATTGGATCGGCCACGAGCCGGTTCCAGGTACGCGTCGTTGGTGGAGACGCGCACGCCGTCGCGACTGTTAATCGCATAACGCGATACACCGGCGCTGCCGGGCGCGTTGTGATCGTCCGACCATCCGTAACCGAGATCCAAAGCCGCATCCGCGACTGCGTGATCGACCGCACCCCAGTGACCGCGCGGTGCGCGGTAAATAGGAATCGGCCCTCCGCGGCCGTGATAGGGTTTATCCCCGAATTCGCGGTCGTCTTCCAACTTGATAAAAGCCGGCAGGACGTCGCTTGCGGACCAACCGGCGCACCCGATTGCCGCCCATTGGTCGAAATCGTCCAGTGGCGGCCTTATCGCAATCTGGCCATTGATTGCGGAGCAGCCTCCCAAACCACGTCCGCGCCAATAAACGATCGGCCGTTGAACCTCCGTGCGGTAACCTTTGAGACCCGGCCATTGGTATACGGGATAGTCCGCAATCAAAGGACCAGGGTTCGCGATGCGCATTTCATAGGGCGCCTGGGCGGAGCGAAAATCCGGTCCCGCTTCGAGCAGCAGCACGGTCCGATCAGCCTGCTCGGAAAGCCGCGCCGCCATCACCGCGCCGGCCGAGCCGGCGCCGACAACGATATAGTCATATTCGCGATCGGATGGATTCATATGGGCATAGCCGTCGGCAGCCTCATTCGAATGAGGCTGCGTGCATCGGTTGTCTCGTCTTGGACCGTCTCGGCGGATTATTCACTAGAATAGATGGTAATTGACTGACATGAATGACTCAGAACGGATCCTACCGATTGTAACTATTCAACTTACATAGTTTCAGATGTGAAACAAATATCATTGACGATATATTACCATCGCTATAGCTATAATGCGTTCACGCTGGCGCTGATGTGCTGGTTTGAAAATACTGAGGCTCGGGAATGGCCCAGAAAGACGTCATCGCTGAATCCCACATTGACGATGAACGCGTGCCGCTTGAAGCCAACACATCGGCGCCCTTTGATTTTGTGTTGCTACGCGCTGAGATGGAAGCTCTGCGCAAAGAGCTTTACGACCGGCTTGAGCGCGAGCCGCACGCCTTTCCCACTGGCAGCGAACCGCTAGATTCCCATATTCCACGCGGATCCTTCCAATCGATTCATGCCCATCCGATTATTTTCCTGACCATTCTGATCGCGCTGATTCTGGCCGGCTCGGAAGCGCTTCGCCTGTGGGCTTATTTTCAATCATACCAAAGCACCGACGACGCGCTGATCGAAGCTCATATTGATCCAATTAGCGCGCGCATCTTCGGAACCGTGGCCAACGTCAACGTTGACGACAATCAATATGTGCGAGCCGGCACGGTGCTGGCCACGCTTGACCCGCACAACTATGTGATTGCGGCCACAAAAGCACGCGCCACGCTCGCCGCCGAGCAAGCGGAGGTGGTTCAGACCACGCGCAGTTGGATTTCCGCGCAAGCGGCCTTCAAAGCCGCGCGCGCCGCGGCGCAGAACGCGCAAACCGACGCCGCCCGTTTCAGCGAACTGATGAAGCATCATGTGGTTTCGCCCCAGCGCTATGACCAGTATATGTCGGTCGCCAAAGTCTCGTCCGCCACCGCCGAGGCCGCGCGGATGGAAGAAGGGGCATTGGAGTCCGCCATTGCGGTGCGGCGGGCTGACGTGCGCGAGAGCAAGGCTCAACTCGCCCAAGCCTTGCTCAACTTAAGCTATACAAAACTGGTCGCGCCGATCAGCGGAATTGTGGGCAAACGCTCGCTCGAAGTCGGTGAACGCGTGCGCCCCGGCGAGGAGCTGCTGGCCCTGGTGCCAACCAACAGGCTGTGGGTGATGGCCAATTTCAAAGAGACGCAGCTTCGCCAAATAAAGACCGGGCTCCGATCGACGGTTCACGTCGACGCGCTCGATCGCGACTATGTAGGAGAAGTCGCCAGTTTGGCCGGCGCCGCCAATGAGCAGTACAGCATCCTGCCGCCCGAAAACGCCACCGGCAATTACGTGAAAGTCGTACAACGTATCGCCGTGCGCATCTATCTCGATCCCGGCCAGCCGGAGCTGAACCGTCTGCGTCCTGGGTTGTCAGTCGAGGCGACGGTTTGGCTTAGATGAAGTCCGCATACCAGGCGCCTTCTCGACCACCTCGGTCAGTTGCCTCATCAACCGTCGCCGGATGGACTGGCGGGCATAATCGCTGGGCCATCGCGCTGACGGTAACCATCGCGACCTTCATGGAAGTGCTTGACACCAGTGTCGCCAATATCGCTCTTCCGAGTATCGCCGGTAGCCTGGCCGCGAGCCAGACGCAAAGCACCTGGGTGTTGACCGCGTACCTGGTCTCCAATGCGATTGTGCTGCCGACCAGCGCATGGATGGCGCTGAGGCTGGGGCGCAAGCGCTTCTATATGGGATGTGTCGCGCTGTTTACGTTCAGTTCGGTGCTATGTGGGTTGGCGCCGAGTCTCGCGATGCTGATCATCTGCCGTATTCTGCAAGGAGCGGGCGGAGGCGGTCTGGGACCCAGCGAGCAAGGCATTCTGGCCGATACGTTTGCGCCTTCGGAGCACGGCATCGCTTTCGCTATTTACGGTATGGCGGTAATTCTGGCGCCGGCTATCGGACCCGCTCTCGGCGGCTGGATCATCGATCGCTATGACTGGCGCTGGATCTTCTTTATCAACGTTCCCGCCGGCATTCTCTCGCTGCTTCTGACGCGTGATTTAGTAGCGGACCCGCCGTACCTGGTGCGGCAGAGGCAAAAGACACGACGCGTCTCGGTTGATTGGACGGGTCTTGTGCTGGTGGCGACGTTTCTCGGTTCGCTCCAGATTATGCTTGATCGCGGCGGGCAGGCGAATTGGTTCCAGTCCGCCAATATCCAGATGCTGGGCGTGACCTGCGCACTTGGATTTGCGGCTTTTCTCATCTGGGAATTCAGTCACGCCAATCCTATCGTTGATTTGCAACTCTTCCGCAATCGCAATTACGGAATCGCCGGCCTACTGATGTTTGTGCTGGGTTTTGCGCTTTATGGCAGCGTCGTGCTGCTGCCACAGATGATGCAGAACCTTATGGGCTATAGCGCCGAACTCGCCGGGTTGGTGCTTTCACCTGGCGGCTTCGCGATGGTCGCGGTGATGCCGCTTGCGGGCGGTCTCGCGATGGTTTGCGACTCGCGACGTCTGCTGGCGCTGGGCTTCGCCGTTTCAGCAGCGGCTCTTTATCATATGACCGCGCTCGATCTTGGGGCGAGTTTTCGCAGCCTTGTGATGCTTCGAATTTATCAGGCCGGCGCCCTCGCCTTTCTGTTCGTGCCGATTAATACGCTGGCCTACGCGGGAATTCCGGGCGATCACAACGATGATGTCTCCAGCATGATCAATCTTGCGCGCAATATCGGCGGCAGCGTCGGTATCGCGCTCACTTCCACGTTGGTTTCTCGCCGCACCCAATTCCATCAGCATAACCTTGTCGCGTATGTGACCTCCTACGATTCCAACGTGCGAGCCTTAAATCATCACCTGGGCCATCTTCTGTCGCGTGGCGGACTGGGCGTCGCCGGATCGCATCAGGCGGTGGTTCAACTCTACGGCGCGCTGCGGGCCGAGGCGGCCATGATGGCCTACAACGATGCGTTTTTTATGATGGCGATGCTGTGTGCCGCGATGGTGCCGATCGCGCTTCTAATGAAGAAGAATAAATCGGGACGAGGCATCGTAATCGGCTAATGAAAGAAAGCATCAGCGATCCTCCGACAGAGCAAGCCGCCGCCGGCTCCGAACCAGCGGCGAGCGCTCCCGCAACGGATATCGAAATCAATTTCGAAGATGCTGTAGCGGCGCTCAAACGGCGCCTAGCCACACTGCCGTTGTTCAAGGATATAGAGCCGGCAAGCTTCGAAACCTTAGGGGCGGAATTGTCTTGGTTTACCCTGCGCGGCGGCTTGATGCTCTTTCGGGAAGGCGAGCCCGGCGACGTCGCCTATTTCGTTCTGAGCGGCCGTCTCGGCGTAATCACCGCAACTGCCGACGGCGGTGAACGCATACTCGCGCAGATTGGTCCAGACGAAACGGTGGGTGAGATGGCGCTGTTGTCGAATGAGCCGCGCTCAGCCTCGGTTGTCGCATTGTGCGATTCCGAATTACTGGGCATGCCCAAAGTGGCATTCGAGCGTATGCTCATGCCTGCCAATCACGCACAGGCCTTCCTAATCGACGTGCTCACACGGCGGCTGCGCGAAACTTCCCATCAGGTGGCTAGCGAAGCACCGCCCAAAGCGATTGCGGTGCTGCCAATCTCACCGGGCCTCGATGCCGGCAAGTTCGTCACGACCATGGCGCGCGCGTTGGCGAGGTTGGGAAGCGAGGCGCACGTGGTGCGTGCTCAAACGGTGCCGCGCCCGGACGAATGGTATGCCGCCGTTGAACGGACCAGCGGTATGGTGGTCTACGAAGCGGCCAACGACGGTTCACAATGGGCGCGCCTGTGCATGCGCCAGGCTGACAGGGTGCTGTTGCTGGCGGACGGTGGCTCGCTCGCCGATGTCCCCGTCGATCGCATACGGCAACTGTTGCGCGGAAGACGGCCCGCAACCGTCGAAT